>JASHPO010000013.1 GCA_030038075.1 Nitrososphaerales archaeon
CTCTCAATATTTTCCCCAATGCCCGGTAGATCTCTGAGGCCCTTTTTCTCCCAAACATTCTCGATTGGATCAAGAAGAGATTCGATCGTTTGCGAGGCCCTTCTGTAAGCTCTCGCCCGATATGGCTGGTCATCCTCGAGTTCAGTGTAGTCAGCGAGCTCGTCCAAAACCTGCGCGACGAGCGAATTCTTCAAGGGACTTGTTCGACCCTTGTCGGATTGCTTATTGCAGACCTGCGGCTAGAGATTGCGACATAGCAGTTGAGTTTGCCTGAACGCTGGCTGGTATCTTTGCATGCGACTTTAGGGTCTTTGCAAGCAGCTTGAAGATTTCGTTAGTTCCTACGTCAATTAGATTAATCCTAATTTGAGAACCGCGCATAAAGATTTCAGCCTCGAAGGATGGTTTTAGGGCAAAGAGGACTGTGTTGTAATGTATTATGCCCTTGAGCTTCTCTTCGATTATAACTTCACTTTCATCAGGAAAAGGGCTGATAAGGAACGCAACTCCTTCTGCCCAGCTTATTGTAGGAATGGCCGTGCCGCCCTGTTGGACCGACTGGGTCGCCACGAGCTTTGCAAGATCCTCGAATTTGTACTCAAGTAGTTCGTGTATGATTAGTTTCTTCCACGGCTCTACGACAATGTCCATGGGCTGGTCTCCGTCAACTTCGATGTCCATTATTTTCTCTCTTGATGATGGCCTCTAGCTTCTGTCATTCTCTGCTTTTATGCCTTGTTTTTGAAATCATGAGACGATGAGCGCCCACAAAATTGCAATCTCAAAAACTCGAGTTCTGAAAGACATTTTGAAAGCTCTCACAACAATGCATAATAGTTGACGGGCCGATTTTTTTCTTTGACGAGGATTCGCCGAGATTTGCAGAAATCCGTCACGCGGTACTTTTTCCCACATGAGTTCATCGAGGCGAACTGGCGACTGTGGTCTTTCATAATAATTATTGCGCTTGGGAGCTGGGCCCTCATCACATATCCGGTCGCTCCTTTTCACGGATATATCGATCCGTTCTACAGTCCGACAGTCCTTATCGTGCCGATTCCTGGCTTGTTCAGATTGACCTGTTACGCCTACAGGAAGGATTACCACAGGCACCTTTTTCATCATCCGCTCGCGTGTGAAAATGCACAGAGGGAAGACGCTCCTTCGCGGAAGTATACTGGAGAGAAAAACGCGATATTCCAATTCGAAAACCTTCACAGGTACCTGCTGTATACTGGAATCCTTCTTTTGCCGTTCTTCTACTATGACTTTTACAAGTCGCTGACGTACGCAGACTCTCTGAGAATTGGAAGTTTGATCATTCTAGCCAACGCACTAGCACTAACGGCTTGGACTTTGTCCTGCCACGCCTTCAGACACCTGATAGGAGGAAACATTGACTGTTATTCGTGTGCCACCCTTGGAGGGCCGAGAAACATTGTCTGGAGAGTCCAGAGCTGGTGGAATTCTCATCATGAGGCGCTCGCTTGGATTAGCCTGCTTACGATTTTCTTTACTGATCTTTATCTGAGAGGATTGTCCGCAGGGTTGCCGCTTGACGGAACCCTGTTCAAATTTTAAGGCAAATTGAACATGAAGCGCGAAAGAAGAAGCTTTTCGGTTAGAGAAACCAAGTACCCTCTTTTTGTGCTGGGACTGTTCGTAATGATCGGTGGAGGACTGGCTGTGCAACATCTCGGCCTCGCGCTGAACGTCGAGGTCGCAACTGTAGTCTTCGGTTTCATTCTGGTTTTCTTGGGAATTGTACTCGATTAGGGCAGAAGCCAGCATCTGATTCATGCTAGGAAGCTGGCGCCGCTGGATTGGTCGCCTTCACCGGAGGCGCTGTTCTCGCAATTGCGCTGATCAACGTAGAGGTGATTGCTACCAGAATGAACGCGTTCGTCAGGTGTACCAGCAACGCATCGCTGGACTTGAATGAAACAAAGCCCAATATTCCCTGAATGATAAAGTCTACAACCCCAACCAGAGAAATCCTAAACGGCAAAGATTTCGTGCCGAATTCTCTCACGACGAGAAATACCAACGCCAAAAAGGCGACGAATGTAATGACTCCCCATACAACGTGCGGTCCTGTGGTATACCCGAAGATCACTGCCGCTCCTCCCAATATCACCTGGATAATGAGCATTCCCGCGATCACATTTGAAAACATCCTGACCGGTGTCAAAAAACAAAATCTCCTATCCTACGAGTGAAATTGCCTCAAATAAATTATTCTCTGGCTCCAAACGTTCTCTATCAATTCTCCAAAACTATTGAGGAATTGATAGAGAGGTTCTCTCCGGGATCCTGCGCTGGACTCTCATCCAATTTCTGTACAAGAGCAGAAATCCCGAGGTGAGTAGCAAGACGAATACGGTTTCCATGCTGAGGAAAATGAGAGTGTACGGCTCGATGGGAAGATAATTCAGGTAGATCAGCGTCGAGATAGTCCTGTCGACAAAGAACAGAACGCTCCCGATGCTGAACACAATAAATGGCTGTTCCATGATGCCGCCTCGAAAGAACCTGTAGAGCAGAGCGCAACTGGCAATCAAGCCGGTGCTCGCGGCGAGCTCAACGAGCCTCGAAAAGAGATCCATTGTGATCAAATTGTTTCAGCTCTATTTAGTTCGGTTTCTTGCTCTGACTGCTTCTTCATCAGCAGGTTGCTTGACGCTCGACTTGACGAGCTTGATTGCGTCGCCAAGGCTTGCTCTCCTCGAGAGCTGGAGTCCGAACTCGTTGCAGATTTCAAACAGCATCGTGTTCTCAATTTCCTTGGAGGATCTTTTCCCGAAAGTTTTTCCGACGCAGGCGATGAATGTTGCAGGGTAGTCAACGATTCTGAGGGGCTGCACTTTTGCCTCGCACTCGAAAGACCACAGAATGGATTCGCAGACGCTTTTTCCATAAACTGAAAGCACGCGGTAGATACATTGGAATATCCGTAGATCCACCGGATCAAAGTCAGGGATTTTCTTTGTTACCTCGAGTTTCAACGACTCAAATCTGGTCAAAAGATTTTGTCGGTTTTTCATGAGATACTCGATTTGAGTTCTGTTGTTCATCCGCCCTATCTCGCGTTGGATTTTCCTGAGTTCGTCCTGAGTATCTACAAGCTCCACGACGAGTCCGCCGAGAACACTCTTTCCCGACTTCGTTTTTCGTTGCATGTAGCCTCCTTGGAAGGCAAAACAGGGAAAAAAGGTTTCCGTTTGTAACAATTCTCTCAAAAGATCTCCCGAATGCGGCGCCAAAATCGCACATCCTCAAGATCAGGTCTTTGGGAGACCTGACCAAAAGACCCGTACCAAAGACCCAGATTGACTCGAAAGACATTAGCTAGCTCCTTCTCTCCCCCTAGGGGGTACCCCTATGATTTCATTGATATTTTCAATGAAAACAATTGATTCTTTACAAATATTGTATATTAGAGAATAATCGAGCTAAGGCGATGAATTCAGGTCTTTTGTGGTTACCAGGTACGAAGGTACGGGGTTAGGGCGGGAGGCGTATTTAAGTGACTGCTACGTTATGATCACCTTTTTCAATCCTAATTCTGCTTGTAGAATTTCGAGACTTTCGGCGCTATCAAGGCAATATCCCGGTGGAGATTTATCGAGAACAAATTCTACAAATTCAACGGCGCTAGTACATTTAGATGAAGTGTAGCTACCTCGGGACTATTCACTTGATACGAATAATTATTTGGGCGAGGAGTCAGGGATCGTGCGAAGAGGAGTAGTTATTTTCCTTCGCCCAGATGCGCAACAGGTCTATTGCGAGCGCGATGTCCTCCTGTTCTGCCACGTGATTTTCCGTCTTCAGCTCGTCGTCGAGTCGCACATCCAAAAAATCTACACCGTCAACTTCTTCGAAAGTCACAGCACGATCAAGCTTTGGGGAAAAGAGGTCGAACGCCAGCGCTTTATCCTTAGCATTGACAACAATGTTTAGCATGATGTCATCCCCTGCTTGGACTTGTAGTTCGCTATCTGATTTCTGGACGATTTGGAGAGAACTCCCAAGGAGCTTTGAATTGAGATAATTCAATAGTTTTGTGGAGTCGTTAGAGGCTGACAAGGGGAACGTGTCCCGTTAGGGGCATTCGATGACAAATAAACGGGCTATAATAGCCTCGCGGAAGAATCTGCGAATTAGAGGCTAGCGATAAGGCTGGTTCTTTCCACCCATTGAAGACGTAGCAGCCTTGGCCGGAAGGCTCGGTTTTTCCGAGACGTGATTGTGATTCTGATTTTCAGGTTTTTGTTCCAACTTTACCTGCTGGGGAATCATCGGAGGCTGGAAATCCTTCTTCCACAAAGTGTCCGGGACGCTCTGCGCCTTGTTCGCATACCTCGCAAGAGTGAAAAGAAAATCAGATAATCTGTTGGTGTAAGCGAGGACGTTCGGATCGACTTGCTCCGAGGCAGACAGGGCAACGATATTTCTCTCGGCGCGCCTGGCAACCGTCCTCGCAAGATGGAGCCGCGCACTAAGGTCAGTTCCGAAAGGCAGTATGAACGCTTTGATAGGTTGAACCTGTTCGTCGATGTAGTCGATGCATTTCTCAAGATATTCAATATCCGGAGCTTTAATAGAGTAGTTCGGGTCTTCAGAACCGGCGAGGAAGGCCCCTAATGCAAAAAGTTTGTTCTGCACGGCTTCCAGTGAACAATCGATGAAATTCAGAACTTCTCTGGTTCCGGATGAACCTTCCTGAATGTAAGAGCGAGCAATTCCGATAGCAGCATTGGTTTCGTCGATGTCGCCATAAGCGATAACGCGAAGATTATCTTTTCTGATCCTCTTTCCGCCGTAGAGGCCGGTCTCTCCCTTGTCGCCAGTTTTCGTGTATATCTTCAAAACAGAATCAGTTCGGTTTGTCAAGTACTAAGCGCGCGTTGCTCACCGGAACAATGCAGGATATTTGATTTCGTATTTTGAGTTTTTTGCTCGTTTTTTGTCACTGCTTTATCTCTATGTATTGCGGATGAATTTTTCTCTAGCGCGTTTGTGCTTCAATCGGGTATCTAAATTTTGCCAACGAGCAGAAATCTGCTGTTAAGTTAATCTTCTGATTCGAACCGAACGGCCTACGGCCGAGGAGACCGCCCTCCGTCCATTGTGATAACGGATGATGGAAAGAGAACGAACTCCTATGGAGATTGTGTATTACGCAATCTATCTAGTTTTCGAGGGACTGTCCTTTCGTGCATGTTCGAAAGCCATAGAACCATTTGCAAAGAGAAGCCACATCGCGGTATGGCAATGGTGTCAGGAAATCGGCTCATACGCGGAGATGCACAAATTATTCAGATTGGGAGGGGAGAGGATCAAAATATTTGCAATCGATGAGAATGGAGTGAAGGTGGCAGGAGAGGATGCCTGGCTCTTCGTAGCCTACGAGCCGTTTGCGAACAGGATACTGGGACTACATTAGCATGGAATACGAGCTCGATACACATGGAGATGTTCCTGAAGAACCTAGTCAGAAAGTATGGTAGTCATCATGTTTGGACAGACGACGCAACATGGTACAAGCTCGCATGCAATCTATGGATTTGAAACACCATGTATACATGCACGAAAGCTGGCTGTGGAAGGTGATGGAACGACGATGGAGAAATTGAAGGACCGGACGGAATCGTTCGACGATTTGTTCCCATGTAAAAGTCATGGTCTCAAATGCAAATTGAAGCATATCTCGAATTGGCTCAAGCTGTTCCGGTTGCACCATCAACCAGGATACCGATCTCTTCTCAATAACATCAAGGAGATATGCTAACTTAACGCAAGAGAGCAGAAAGTCCTGAAAAATATATAGTCTGAGATTTTGCAAGCCATAGGAGAGATGTCCGAAGCTCGAGTTTTCAATTCTCAAGACGATTTGAAGATCGAGAGAGCGCTTTTGACCGTGTTCGACAAAACTGGCCTCTTGGAGTTTGCAACGGTTCTCAAACGGTTTAGCGTGGAACTTGTGGCAACGGGGGGCACGCAAAATGCGCTTGAGCGTGCTGGGCTCAAGACAACACCACTGGAAAAGATTGGCCACTTTCCCGAGATGCTGGACGGGAGAGTAAAGACACTTCAACCAGAGATATTTGCGGGAATTCTAGCAAGAAAATCCAGTAGGGACCATCTGGAACAAATCTCATCGCACGGAATCAGACCGATTGATATGGTCGTGTGCAACTTTTATGCGTTTGAAGCTACCGCTGAAAAGTCAGCAAAGGAAGAGGAGCTGATCGAAATGATAGACATTGGTGGGCCTTCTCTCGTTCGCGCTGCGTCCAAGAATTTCGAGTCCGTGTGCATCGTTCCTTCTCCAAAGTACTACTCTGAAATTGAAAAGGAGCTAGAGTCGGCGAAGGGCAGTGTTTCCTACCAAACGAGAAAGAGGATGGCGCTCAAAGCATTCGAAATAGTCTCCGCATATGATGTTGCAATTTATAATACGCTGAGCAAGCGATTCTATCCTCAAGTTCAATTCCCTGATAGTTTCTTCCTCGCAGCCCGAGGGTATGAAGTTCCGAAGTATGGCGAGAACCCCGACCAGAAAGCGATGATTTACGCAATAAATGGTTCGAAGGGAGGCGTTCCTGAGTGGAAGCAGCTCTTCGGTGACGTTCGGTCTTACAACAATCACCTTGATGTGGCCTCGTCGTTTGAGATTCTCGAAGGATTCGAGGACTATCCCGCCGCCGCTACCGTAAAGCACGGACAGATCTCTGGGTTTGCATATTCAAAAAGCGGTCTCGATGATGCGTACAGGCTGGCTCACGCATGCGATCCCGAAGCCGATTTTGGCAATACCACGGTCGTCAATTGGACGGTAGACGCGGCTACTGCGAGATTGATCGGAAGAAACGATGATGCTGGCGAGGACGGTTCTGTCTATACCGAGATTGTGCTTGCACCGTCCTACGAAGACGAAGCCCTCAAAATTCTAAAGGGAAAGCAGAAGAAGAAAATGCGCTTGATACAAACAACGACCGAATCGACTTTCTCCTATGACGTGAAAATTATGCAAGGTCTCGCGCTGGTCCAGGACAGACCGAACTACAGAAAAAAACTGGACTCCACAAAGGTCACCGTGGCAACATCTACCAAACCGTCCCAGAATGAAACTGCGATACTTCTGGGTCTCTGGGAAATTGCCAGGCGCGTGGAATCAAATGCGATAGTAATTGGTAACGGCCTTGTCTCGAGCTCGGGCGAATTGACAAAGCTTTGGACTCTTGGTGTAGCAAGTTTCAGAAAACGTAACGGCGCAACGAAAATTGCTCTTGACAACGCAGGGGATAGGGCACGCGGCGCGTACTGCGCTTCTGACGGATTCTTCCCCTTTCCAGACAGCATCGAAATGCTTGCAAAGGGGGGAGTGAAGGGTATAATCCAACCCGGAGGCTCGATCAGTGACAAGAAGGTCATTGAAGTTTCGAACAGGTACTCTATCCCGATGCTCATCACACACGAAAGAGCATTCAAGCATTGAAATTTTCTAAAGAGCAATTGGATTTCTTAAGTGCGGCAAGAGTTGCGATACTTGGGACGATTGATTCTTCGGGCAGGGCTCACCTCGTTCCTATTGTATATGCAAATACGTCTGACTCTATCTACTTCGTAATAGACAGGAAAAGGAAAAAACGAAACGAACTAAAGAGATTGAGAAACATACGGAGTAATCCGAATACGACGTTGCTCATTGACGACTATTCCGAGGATTGGACCAAGCTCAGGTTTCTAATGCTCTACTGCAAGGCAAAGATATTACCCGCTGGCACGGACCGGAACGAGAATCACATCGCAACACAGCTGTTGAAAAGAAAATACATGCAGTATCGATCAGGCCAATACTTTCCGCTTGAGATAATAAAGGCAGTTTTTGTCAAACTGAAGCCTATAAAGGCGATATATTGGCAAAATTTGCCAAATTCTCTAACCTAATATAACATACCTGAGAAGGCTTACTGATCAAACTATGAGCACCGCAGTTACCACAAAAAGTTATGCACACCCAGAAGTCCTAGTGGACACAAACTGGGTAGTTCAACATCACAAAGATAGCAACGTGAGGATTGCCGAGGTTGACTACGATCCAACGGCAAACTACAACCAGGGTCACATTCCGAACGCCGTTTTGTTCGACTGGAAAAAGGACATCAACGAGCCGGTAAAGAGGGACATTTTGACGCAGCAACAACTGGAAGCATTATTCAGCCGAAATGGGATCTCCGACAACACAACTCTTGTATTATATGGTGACTTTAACAATTGGTTCGCGGCCTTCGCCTTCTGGGTCTTCAAGTACTACGGCGTCAAAGACATCAGGATCATGAACGGCGGCAGGAAAAAGTGGATTGAAGAGGATAAGCCTCTGACCAAGGATGTCCCGAGTTTTCAGGCAACGACATACAAAGTCTCAAAGGTTGACGATAAAATCAGAGTGTATCTTACCGATGTCAGGGACGCTCTGGGGAAGAAAAACGTCGGTCTCGTTGACGTGAGAGGACCGAAGGAATATTCCGGGGAAATTCTTGCACCGCCGGAGTACCCGACTGAGCACGCCCAAAGAGGGGGACATATCCCGGGGGCGCAAAATATACCTTGGGGTCAGGCAGTCAAGGAAGACGGCACGTTCAAGTCTGTCGAGGAGCTTGAGAATTTGTACAAGCCAAAGGGAATCACTCCTGATAGGGAAATTATCGCTTACTGCAGGATCGGGGAGCGATCTTCTCACACATGGTTTGTTCTCAAATATCTTCTAGGATACCCGGACGTACGAAATTACGACGGTTCCTGGACGGAGTGGGGCAACCTGGTCAGGTCTCCGATCGAGAAGTGACGCCGCCAACTAATACTGGCCGCACTTCATTTTTCAATGAGTTTTTCGCAGAATAAAGTGGAAAAGGTTCTCTTCCTTTCTCGCTTCGACAAGCTCATTCTTAGTTCGCATCGTCCAGCGAACTAGCTCAATATCCGCTGTCTGATCGTCCGTCACAAGGTGAACGACACTTCCTATTGGCCTCTCTGAAAGCAGCTGGTCCAAACTTGCCAGAGTAGTCGAGCATTCAGTACCTATTGAATACATCGAATCGTCGGGAAGTAATTTGAAGCAGTTTACCTTCAGCTCCTTGATTCTGCCCTCGAGTTTATCTTTTGCACTTTCTCCAAAGTAGAGCGCAGCAAGCGACGATTTGTCGAAAGAGGAATATTCAGCAACCCACCCTTCAGAGTAACGAGATTGGTTCAGAAGGTCTTGGTCATCAAGAAGCCTCAGATTCATTCTAGCAATAATGCCCACAACCGGAGAACGAACAGCTCCGAAATAAAGCGAAGATTCGATTGTTCCGAGGCTCTTACCAGTGATGACCTCCTTAAGATCTGAATTGAGTTTTGCTTTGACGATCTTTCCCGCGAGAAATGACAACACGGTAGAGATTCCCATTTTGCCACCTTCTCCCTCGACCCTGAACCAAACATCATTTTCGATGTCGTAGTATAGATCGTCAGGAAAGTCGCAGTTCAGAACTCGCAAGGAGGAGCCAACGATACTGCTCCTATGGCATTCTTAAGGATACAACTCGCGCATACGGAAAGGCTCGAAAATTTGTTGCCTATTCGGCTAGGCGGAAGAAAAATCAGGTATCAGCCAGTCTCGCGCGCGTACTTGATCAGCAAGTCAAGCTTGCTACTAGTTTTAGGAATTCTCAAGTCCGAAGATATCTGAGAAATGATTTCGTCTTTGATCAAATCGGAGCCGGAAGCAAACATTTTATCAAGGTACTTTACGAACTCCTCGGGCTTTTCCGCAATCTCGTCTCTTTTGACCCCAACTCTGGTCTCTAGTGACCAGTAGAATAATTCTCTGAAACCTTTTCCGACGTCGTCAAGACATTTGTCTACGGAGGATGCGATGATTTCCTCTATTTCCCCCTCGATGAGCGTCATTTCGCTTTAGCTGACGGGAAGCCTACTCGATTTACCTTGCCTATTTTGAATAAATACGGTCAATAGGTGGAACGCTATTTTTGAATCGGTGGCCAACGAATTTTCTGATTGATGGATTTGCATTCTGGATTCCAAATCTATGTCATCAAGGAAAAATCGTAAGGCGCTTGGTTCGGTCTGAGCAAGAACTCGAATCAATAGTCTGTCTAAAACTGAGTTCAAACTCTTTGAACCGTCCATCGATAACCGATTTCAAAAGCGATCTCTGATATCTCTTTTTACGCTATGTGATGAGTGCTTGTCGTAAGATGACATCCGTTATTTTTCTCGGCACCTCCGCCGCATCACCGAGTGTTGATAGAGGCTTTTCCTGCATTGGGATTCTGAAAGAAGATGTTGTACTACTAGACTGCGGAGATGGAGCTATAAGAAACATCCTGAAGTTCGGAGTGGATGTGCGGAATATTTCAAACATTTTTCTCACCCATTACCACTCTGATCATCTTTCGGGTTTGACGCAGGTGATCGAGACAATGTCGATCAGAAAAAAACAAGGCGAACTGAACGTATTCGGACCCGCTGGCCTTGTTGATTACCTCTCGACTGTTCAAAGGGTCACAAACGTCGCCTTTCACAAAGAGTTTGCAATCCACCTTAAGGAACTCTCTCCAAACCAGAGTTCTTTCGCGGCTAACAGCAAGATCACTACCTTCGAGATGGATCACACTTTGCCGTGTCTAGGATACAGGATAGAATCTGAAGGAAAAATCATCTCGTTTACCGGAGACACTCAGCCTTGCAAATCCCTCAAGTCGCTTGGTATAGATTCGGACATTTTCATCCATGAAGCTACGTACCTGCAAAAGGACATCGAGAAAGCCAGAGATACAAAACACTCCTCGCCCGGAGAAGCAGCTAAAGCAGCGGCGATGGCACGAACTCGACGGCTCTTGCTCACTCACGTTAATGACAGCTACGAGAAACCTGAAGAAATGATGAAAGAATCGCAAGGAACGTTTCGAGATGTTACCGTTGCTTACGACGGTTTGAGACTAGATCTTTGAAAGGTCTACGATTTTTTGTAAAGCTAAAATCACCAGTGATGATTCAGGATAGAAAATAATGTCTTCTGTCGATAACAACATCTGACAATACTAATAACCCCTGAAATCAAGCACAAAAATACGCACGATGTGATATGGGGTTGTGGTGTAGCTTGGTTAGCATTCCACCCTTGGGCGGTGGAGGTCTCAGGTCCGAATCCTGACAACCCCACTTAACTCCAGACCTGTTCGGGTCAGAAGTTAACGCTTCTACCGTAGGAGATGAAAATGGAAGTGCGGATCGTTGGAAAAAGGACTTTCGTATTCGAGTAAAATGTCCTAGCTAAAGTCTACGGACCGAAAACACATACTCTACGGCTTGCCAACCATTGACCAATCGATTTTATAGGACCCTGTCAGCGAAAGGTATCTTTCTGACCAGATAAGCTGCTCCC
>JASHPO010000066.1 GCA_030038075.1 Nitrososphaerales archaeon
GCTATTTCGTATTCTACTTCGCTTCTGGTATGGCTTTGCAGAGCGAACAAGATAATGTTCAGAATGAAAAAAGAATGAGCAAAGGTCCAAAATGCGCATCTGCGGACTATTTGGCAAACTTGGGCCAAAAAACGTTGAAAATCATCGAAGCCATGTCACGCATCGCTGTGGTGGCACTGTAACAAGCAAATGGGCATGAGCCGTTCTGTATCTCGTCTGTTAGATCGAATTCGATCAGGTGTTGCTCAAACAAGCCTGTGCGGTGTGAAGTTTCTGATAAAATCCAGAACTATAGAGCGTTACTATTCCGATTCGAGATTAATTCTGAATGTAACCCGTGAACCCGCTAACTAGAGTCGGAATGTTGTTGAAGAGCACGACCCACACATAGAAGGCATCCCCCACTATTAGGGCGGCAATCGCGCTGACTTTGATCAGCCTAATCTGGTAACCTCCATGGCTTTTCGAGTCTCCCACAAACACGGCGTAGAAGAGCGGAAATGTCGGCGCGAACTTGACCAGAAGTGCAAGTACAAACCCCTGAAAGTTCATCGCAAAGAGCCTAGCGGCGAGAATATTTCGTTCTTGGAATACGAGTGAATTTCCCAGAGCCAGGCTAGTCGTGTAGATGTCCAGAAAGTTCAGACAGATGAATGCGATGTACAAGGGCCAGAGAATATTGTCGAGCTTTTGCAGATCAAGGCTCGAAAGCCAATTTTTGTAGCTAGTGTCTGCCTGCCTGTAGCTTTCGCGTCTGGAAATTTTCGCGGTTTTTTCTTCAGTCAATCCCAAACATCCTTTAAACTCTATGTTGCGTTGAGTGTAAAGTCCACCGTACCGTTGAAGCAGCACCGCATAGTAGTTATCTCAAGGATGACCACCGAAGGCTGCGTCGCATTGTCAACCGACATCGGCAAAAATGGAGCAACTACCGAACCCTCGAAACCATTCGTTGTGACGTTTACGCTTTGCACAAATCCAAACCCGGTTACGTAAAGAAAAACGTAGAAGGATTCGCCCTGTCGGAAGAAGATCAACCCGCTGGATTCATCAGGGTAATAAAAGCCAAGGGCGACTTGGTTGTTCCCTATAACTTGACCATCGACTCCCCGCACGACTACTTCGCGTTGGTCCACGCTCGAATTAATCAAGTAGACAGCCGTGCTCGCCACGAGTACCAAGAGGAGAAAGACAGCGGTTGCTAGAGCTCTCCTGCTTCTGAGCAACCCCGAGTTGTCCTCCTAGATGCTGAGGTGGTTTATCAAGTAGAACGATACATAGACGGTGACTAGGCTGATAACTACGAGCAAAGTCGCGTGCTTAAAGCCATCGGCCGCGCTCTCCTCTCCCATTTTCCCCGCGACAATACCCATAATCCATGCTTGGATGAATGAGCACATGAGCAAGATGTTCGTTGCGCTCTTGACCAACGTTGGTGAAGCAAGCGCAGGCACGCCAGCTGCTGCTAGTCCCGGCGGGTTGACGAAGTAGAGCATCATTGCAGTAGTTGCAACGACCATTATCGCGCCGATATAGGGGATCATGATGTAGGGCTTTACCATTGCACGCCGCTCCTGCTGCAATAGGGCATTTCGCTCGGTAAAGTCTGCAAGGTCGGTAAACATTTTCGTAGATCCTCCACCTACATCCACAACCTCTAGTAGCAGGAAAGCCATCGCGCGAGTAAGCCAACTCTTGACCACGGCGCCGAAATTCTGGAGCACGGTTCGCATTGGTGTTCCCCAGCTCAGCTGCGAGGAGATTTTCTTGATGTGGTCGGTCAAGCCCGAATAATTCCTGCCCGCGAGTTGCTCGATTGTCTTTTCCGGCGCGAGCCCTGTCTTTCTTACCTCTGAGATGTCTCTCAAAAAGTTCGCTAGCTTTGACTCGACCGCGGTCTTCTGTTTCATGTACTTCCACTGGATTATCGCGGCGGGAGTCGACGCCAGCGCGAGACCGATGCCCAGTCGCGTGTACTGCGGCAGTCCGAAGGGAACAAAGTAGCAAAGTGGGATTATGGGCAGGCACGCAAGAAGGACGTAGAACGGCTTGTCGAAACCGAACGGCTCTCTGGTCTGAGCACTGCCTAAAACTACGATGAAAATTATTGAAATCACTGGAACAAAAATCACTGAAAATAAGACTATGAGCGACGGATTAAGAGACCCTCCACCGCCGCCTAGACCTCCGACTCCTCCAGTCGTGATGCCGCCGAGAAGACTTTGAGTAGACCAGAGGATTGTCAGCGAGATGCCCATGACCACCGTGACGATTATGTAGGCCTCGGCCATGGTGCCGATGAACTCTGAACCGCGCTTCATTTTTCCCTCGGTGTACGAGAAGATTTCCTTGAGCTTTGCCTCCAGATAACTGAGCGCATTTCCGCCTGTCTTCAGGACTGCGACGTAGCCGCCGATAAAGTCGGAAAACAATTTGTTAGGATTCGTATTTGTCGCTTTCTCCAAGGCCGAGATCGCGTCCATTCCGAAAATCTCAATGTCAAGGAGTATCCTTCTCGCCTCTTTTGCAGCGGCCGGGAATATCGTGTCCGCTTTTGAAAGCCTCTTGATGGTTACGAAGGGCGATATGCCTCCACCTGCTAGTACGGTGATGTAACCGACTACGTATGGAAGCTCGTTTTCCAGAGCAGCGGCACGAGATTGAGCGCTGATCTTCGGAAGGTTTAGCATCAGAAAGATGGGAACCACGAGCAAGAAGGGAAGCCCTATGGCAAAAATTCCGAGTCCGGTGCTTGCCAAAACAAACATGCCCAAAATTACAAGCGGGACCGAAATGAACGTGAATAGCATTGAGATCGAGATCAAACCTTCGGCGGAGATGTATAGATTCGACTTTGCAATGTCGTTGCGGAGCTCAGGGAGACGTGAAGCGAGGATTCTACTGGGCTTGTAGCAGTACTTGAGGGAGAACCGCAGCAGTCTATCGAACAGCGTTATCTTCTGCTTCTTTACCTTCGCCTTCTTCTTGGCCGCCCCAACTCTGGGCTCGGGCGGAAAGAGGTTCTGAACCGAGCCAGGACTTTCCTGAGTCGTTTGGCCAGCTGAGCCTGACAACCTATACCAATCCCTCGTGGACCTATGCGCTAATGTCTCCGCGCCTTGCTTGCACGGTGATCTCTTTGCCTTCGGCTTCGAAGAGCGGCCTCGCCACGCTGTCTGCCTTTATTCTTGCGATCATGCCCTCTGGGTCGTTATGATATTGAGAGAATACAGTGCTGATCTCGATGAAGTTTCTGATGTTTCTTGAACGTAGCCACCGCAGCACAAGAATCCTATTCTGGATCTCGGCTAAGATCATCTTCATCGTCTTTCCGTAATCCCTTGCGAGTTTTCGCAGCTTGACGCTGTTTTCGAGAAATTCGAGGAACTTGTCTTTGTTGGGGTCCCACACGAACGACTGGACGTATTTGTTCATGCTCTCGACCTCTTCGACTGCAATGACTCGTCTCACAATTTTAGGCGTACCCGGATTTTCGGGGTTTGGAATCGCGACTCTCCTGACCGAGAATATCAAATCCAGAAAGCTGATGTATGCAGGAGCAACGTCCATCGGTTTTGATGTAAGCCTTTGTACAGCCGAAGCTGCGTCTTCCGCGTGCAAAGTCGCCAAACCACCATGTCCCGTAGAAATCGCTTGGAATAGGGCGTACGCCTCTTCACCTCTGACCTCTCCCACGACCATGATGTCCGGACGCATTCTCATGGCTGTCTTTACCAAGTTGAACAGGCTGACTTCGCCCATGTTTGATTCTGACAGCCCGTAGCTGAGTCTTGAAACTAGGGCAGCCCAGTTGACGTGATGGATATTGATTTCCTGAACCTCTTCAATGGTGACGATCTTCGAGTTGGGGTTGACCATTGACAGTAGTGCGTTTAGGAAGGTTGTCTTGCCCGAGGCGGTAGCTCCGACTACGACTGCTGTAAACCTGTTTTCTATGAGTAGCCACGCGTACGCCGCGATGTTGTAATCGAGTACGCCATAATTTATCAGGTCGATTATTGTGATAGGATCTTTTCTGAATTTTCTGATCGTCAGAGTCGAGCCTTGCGGAGAAACTTCTTTCCTGAAAGTTGCAGCTAGCCTGTGACCTCCGGGCAGAGTAGCGTCCACGATCGGGAAAGCGGTGCTAACGTGTTTTCCGGACATGTGGACCAATCTGACTATTGCATCGTCGAGTCTTTGCTCTGTCTTGAAGGAGAGGTTTGTTTCAATGCTTTCGTACTTTCTGTGGTAGACGAAGACTGACTTGGCGGTTCCGTCGACTGAAATGTCTTCGATGTTCGGGTCACGCATCAACGCGTCGATTCCGCCAAAGCCGACAAGATCTCTTTCCGCATAATACAGGATCTTCGCCCAAGAAGTATCCGCGTTCTTCTGCTGCGTCAACTTGTACCGCTCCGCTATGAGCTTCGCTTGCTCTGCAAAATATTTCTTCGGATCGACATCGTCGCGGGGGGCGCGAAGCTCGGTTTGCAAGACTGACAGGATGTTGCTGTAAAGCGTGAGCTCCTTTCTGGTCAGCTCAAGCTCGTCTACATAGTAGTACGGTAGCTTCTGCGCCGTATCTTCCGCAATGACCGCATATGCAAATGGTGGGGTTAGGGCGTATCTCTCCATGACTTCGAAGTTTTTCGGGATGGTTTTTCCGACCATGGGGCCTTCTAGGACTGTTTTATCTGCAATACCCTTGGGAAGATTCGCAAAGTTGTCTTTCGGCTTGGACTTTAGACTAAGCGGTAGTTTCAATTTATTCTACTTGCTCCTTTTTTTCAAATGTTACAGATCCAGAATTTTCAGAGTGCTTTGGAGAATGAATAGTAGGTCGCGACATTGAAATTAATCCTCTGAATCTGTAAATTAATCATTATGAACCGTCCTCCTTTATTGAGAGAATGGAGCGTAGGTACTAATTTGGAATTCCACCAAGATTGTTTTGGAAAACGGCCTCTTTTTGAAATCTCATGAAATAAAACAAAAAAGAGATAAGCTCGATCGACGATCTCTGTCAACAAGCTCGAGTCAAATTGTCCTACAACATCAAGCCGATCCCTGTGGTCGAAGCTGTAGATCTCTGCAAACAATACGGTTCTGTGCAAGCGCTTGCCGGTTTGAATCTAAAGCTCATGCCCGGAGAAATTTACGGACTATTAGGCCCTAACGGCGCAGGCAAGAGCACGTTGATCAAAATAATTGCTGGATTAGTTGAACCCACGTCGGGATCGGTTCGCCTTCTGGGATTTGACCACGCGATAGATCCGGTGCTCGCAAAATCAAAAATCGGCTACGTGTCGGAAAACTCGATGCTTTACGAGTCACTGACTCCGAGAGACTTCTTCGAGTTTGTTGCCTCAGTCAGAAAAATTAGTTCGGAGGTCGTGAATGAAAGAGTGGCGAGGCTCGCGCCAGCCTTCGGACTGGAGCAGTACTACGACTCCCCGATTGGGACCTTGTCGATGGGAACTAGGCAGAAGATCGCGATAGTAGCGGCGCTACTGCATGAACCTTCGCTATTATTATTGGACGAGCCGCTCAACGGCCTAGACGCCAAGACCAGCAGGATAGTAAAAGACCTACTTTCTATGCATTCTAGAAAAAATGACAGCGCGGTACTTTTCTCGACGCACATAATGGAAGTCGCAGAGCACGTCTGCGACAGGATAGGGATAATCTACAAGGGCAAAATCGTCGCCGAGGGCTCGCTCGAAGAGCTCAGAAGAAAGGCGAGCGAAATTACTGTTGCCGTAAACGGTAGCGCCCAGTCAGTCGATTCTTCAGCCACTCTGGAAGAAGTGTTTCTGAAGCTGACCCACGAAGAGGACGACATCGCCGGAACTGTTAGGGCGCTGCGAGAGGCATTCTACGATAACCGATGACTTGGCGCACGCATTTTGAACCTTCGTGACAAGTGGAAGCTCTCCGGCACCGTCTACAGAGAAGTAGCTTACAGATCAATCCAGATGAGTCGAGGGCAGGGTCAGGGAAGCTCTTCTTGGTCAGAGCAGGATCTCCGCAAAAGGTTCAACAGCGCCATCGGAAGCGCCAAGGTAAGTAAGCTGGCTTTCGCGATACTTGGAACTATCGGGGCCGCATTTCCTTTTGCAGAGTATGCGGTCGCCCCAACTCCTGAAGCTCTAATCAGCGGCGTATCTTTGAGCCTCGCGATCAGCCTCGCGTACATTGTCTTTTACTCTCTGCAAATTCTGCCGTCCTTTTCCAGCGGCGAACCGTATGCGATTCTAATGACATTGCCGGTCGAAGAGAGAGATTTTTCGCTGGTCGCCACGCTGTCGTTGATTAGGACGTTTGATTACATCGCCGTCTGTACTACCGCGGTCCAGGTTCTGGCTGTATGGATCTTGACACATTCTTTACTGGCTTCTGCTCTAATTCTAACTGGCGCGATAATCAACATAGTTTTCGCTGTCGCAATCGCGCTTTTGTTTTCAGGAATATTCTACAAGACAGCTTCCAGGGGCGGAAGGTCTACCCGCGCCACTATAGTGCGCGCGGTTTTCCTGATAACTTGGGGAGTAGCCGCACTGAGCATTGGATTTATCTTCAATTTCATAAGTTACTTGCTGCCGTACCTGACTACGGCGATACTGGGAATATTCGCCCGACCCGCTGGGCTGTTGCTACTGGTTATCCATCCGTTCTCGATAGGGTTTGTCATCGCGAACGTCGTCTATCCATCACTTTTTTCATCTATACCCCTACCCTCTAGAACCGTTTTGCTCATTCCGCGGTTTGTTCCTCCTCTCCTTTCTGCAGTCGCTTCGTTAGGGTATGTATTGCTGGCTTTCATCGTCGCAAGGAAGACCGTCAAATCTGTCTCCAGAATCACAAGAGGTTTTGGGGCGAAGATCTCGAGACCGATCGCCCAGAATTTTCTTCTCAACGTTCGCTCGCCGCTGAGGGCATATGTCATAAAAGACCTTCGCCTCGCGTCACTTAACCCGTCACTTGCGTTTCTTTACGCCACACCGATCTTCGAGGTATTGACCCTAGCGGTGATCACAGTCCAGTTCCCCGAAATGAAAGCTACGCCCATGATAGTTAGTACCATGGTTGGCTGCTTTTTTACGACTATGATTTGCTCTATCCTTCTCAACACCGAAGGCGCGGGACTGGAATACACAATGTCCCTCCCTCTGGCTTCGAAGACCGTGATCGACGCCAAAGCCTTGATTGCCGCCTCGACCTTCGTTCCGGTCCCACTGGCGTTGCTCGCCATAGGACTTTCAAGGCACGTCCCTTCCGACTATGTACTTTTGATTCCTTTCATCGAGCTGATTGCAATTTGTGCTGCCTGCGTGGGGGAGATCGGCTTTTTCATTAGGCCCCGGCGGGCAAACTCGCTCGATCAGTCGAGGGGCTTTAGCCTGATGGCTGGCTCGGATATCAAGAGGTTACTGGTGTCTTTGATGATTGCCTTTATGCTACTATTGATACCCGTTGGGGTATATTCGGCCGTATTTTTACAAAGTTTCAGCCACGCCTTCTCCATTTACGCGATGGCGCTCTGTGCATGCTCCGAGTTATTGATTGTTCTGGGAATTACGAGAAGACCCGCTCGAAAAGTCGAATAGATTCTTTTTCAGATTTTTTTTCACAATTCCGCGTTACGCTCCAATGCTGGAAAATGTGTAATAATTATTAGTGAAGAATCCTTTACTCATAAGGCAGGCTGTGAGTGGTGCCATGGCAGATGAAATGGTATTTCGTCAATAACCGAGAAGGGTCAAGTCACCATTCTAAAAGTAATCCGTGATGCTCTGCAGCTTAAAGCTGGAGACAAAGTTGTTTTCCATGAGCGAAGCAATGAGATAGTCGTGCACAAAGCGAACACAAAGAGTTTGTCCACTATTCTCGAAAATCAAAAAACCGTGGAAATTAGGCAGTCTCGAATTTCAGAAAAAGGCAAGAAAGGAATGGCTCCCCGAATAGTCGCAGCATTGACACCAATATTTTCGTAAGTGTGACCAATAAGGAAAAAGCACGTACGGCGTCAAAGAAAATACTTGATAGACGAAAGTAGAATAAAAGGAATCGTTTCTACATTAGTCTTTGCAGAGTTTGTTCGGGTTATGAAAAGGTCATCGTTGGATTCAAAGGGTCTAATTCGTTTTCCGACTTTACACTTGGACTACTTGCTTACGAGAATGGCTATCAAACCGTCTCCGACCTAACACGACAAGCGGCGCTAGAAGCATAAGCACAAAGAAAATTCCGAATGGAAACTCTGGAACTCCCGACGGGATGGAAGTTGATGAGGAGCTCACAGTAGTCGAACATACAGTCGTGCTCGAGTAAAGCGTTTGAGTGGTTGTGATCGGCACGGTCGTCACCATGGTCGTCGTGACTATCGTTTCTACGGTGGTAGTGGTACTGCCCGTCACAGTCGAGACGTAGGACACTGTCGTTGTAGTCGTTATTGTGCTCACTACGGTTGTGGTGAAAGTTGTCGTAGTCGTCTCCTCCGGATCTGTACAGACTCCGCTTGTTACCGTGGTCGGAATGGTTGTGGTTGAAGTTGATGCGACGGAGCTCGTCGTAGAAGTGCTTGTCGCTAGCGACGTGGTTGTTTCTGTAGCTGTGGTTGTAGTTTCCGTCGTGGATATAGTCGTGGTAGAGAACGTGGTAGTTGTATTAGACGTAGTCGTAGTAGTCGTGGTTACAGTCGTGGTAGTACTTTGCTCCGGCGAATAGGCTCCGGTGACTGTTAGGGGGTTATCCACAGAGACCGTTGAATCAGTAGTATTGCCGCTGACTCCCGTAAGAAGGAACGTTCCCCCGTCAGAGCTCGGAACGCTAGCAGTGTAGGCGAAATTGAGCGTCGAGCTGGAGTTTACGAATTCGCTGAAAGGTAGAGCGCTGAAGGTGTAATTCAATCCTGCGACGTTCAATATGGTTCCTGTGGCGCTGCTGTTCAGGCCTGTCTGGGCAAATGTCACCTGGTACTGAGTTACGTAGGTTCCGGTAATTACAAGCGAGTTGGTCAGGGTCTGGGGACTAGAGGGAGTGACGGATGTCAGCAAGTACTGAACACCCGACGCGCCGGGAACAACCTCTTGGTAAGTATAGGATATCGTAATTGGTGGCGTCGTGGTTGGAGTCACGACAAAAGGAACGCCGAGAACAACAAGCACGGGCGCATTGGTACTTGCATAAAGGTCGCCAGTCAAAGGATCTAATGCAATGGTATCAGTACCCTCGATAGTGGTTATCGAGGGCATCACCGAGTCTGTTGAGGCGTTTATGACAGCCACTGATCCATCGCTCTCATCTGGCACATAGATTGCGCTGTTTGCCGGATCAAAAATCGGAGTCGTACTGCCACTATAGAGTACGTTGCCGGTGATTGGAATCGTGTCGACCAAGCTGTTGGTGGTCGTGTTGATTACGCTTATCTCTCCCTGGGTATTAGACAACTCGCTGAAAACATACAGATTGCCGTTGAGCGGATCGAAGACCGGGGCAACGGCCGAACTGGGATAAGTCCCGGTAGCTATCGTGGCCACGACCACGTTAGAGCTGTCAATTATTGTGACCGAGTTCTCATTTACGTTCGAAACGAAAATCTCGCCGTTGGCATTGGTCAGATAGTTGCAGCACGTACCATCGCCAGAGAAGTCCGCGACGAAATTGCCAGTCGCCGGGTTAAAGACGCTCACTGAATCGAGATCGCTAAGGATGTATATTTCTCCGTTTGTCGGATTGTATACAATTTGGTACCCTTCCTCGATTTCGCCCGGCGGTAGTGTGATCGGGTGTTCTACTGTTGATGTTACTGTGTTCGTGGTTCCGCTTATGGTATAGAGAAGGTATCCCGAGCAGGGATACGGCGGCTCAATCGTAGTCGTGCACGCAGCTGCCGAATAGAGATTCCCGTTAGCAGGATCGTAAACTAGTCCTCTCGCACTCACGCCAACCGTGATCGATGTCATAACACTATTCGTATTCGGATTGATGACATCTATTGAACTGTTGCTTCCAGCGCCGAAATTAATGATCTGATAGATGTATCCGTTTGCTGGGTCGTAAACTAGGCTTGAGGAGCTACCGGTGCCGCCAGTGTATATCGTAGTTACTGGTGAGTTCGATCTTGCATTTATTACAGAAACGTAATAGTCGGAGTAGCCATTTCCGGCATTGGTGTAAAGGTTATCGTTGTTAGGATCGAAAACGGTAGACGAGCCCAGTTCACCAGGAATAGTGGACAAGACAGTTCCAGAGCTTATCGGCTTGGGCGAGACTGTCGGAGTAGATCCAGACGTTGAATCGATGTTTATTGTGAGCGGGGTTGTACCGCTCCCGCTCGTGCTGTTGCTAAGGGTGTATGAAACTGCAGGATTGACTCCGCTCGGGTTCGACTGGAACGTCACTTCAAACTGAGAGGAGATCGGCTCGCAATTTGTAGAAATGACAGAAAGCGTTCCATCCTGAACGTTGTTTGTAACGTAGGCGTTGCAATTTGTTGCGTCGTATAAAATTCCGTCTGGGTGCGGCCCAATCGGAACCGTAGCGACGACGCTGTTACTTCCAGTGTTGATAACAGATACAGTTCCCGATAGTTCGTTTGTCACCAAAACCTCAGAAGCCGAGGAATCATACGCCAGCCCGATCGGATAATCGCCCACCCCTATGTTTGCGACGACTGTATTTGTTGCGCCGTTTATTACGGAAACGGCGTTCGATGCGGAATCGGCGACGTAAATGTAGCCGTTCGAGGGATCAAATACTTCGCCTGTCGGGGCGCTACCTACCGGAATTGTCGCCACCAAGTTGCATGTGGGAGAGTAGTAAACAGGCTCACAGTCGGAAAGAACAGAGACTGAACCGGATAATTCAGAGTTTGCGACGTAGAGGTAGCCATTAGCAGAATCGTACACTATTCCGTACGGGTTGTACGCCACAGGGGCATACCCGCCCGAGTCACCGTAGCTCGCGCTGACTATGAGCTGCACCATACCTGTAGCTTCGTCATCACTCGTCATCAGCACCTCCTGGTTTGTAGGAACGTAAACACTACCTCTTGGATAGGTATTCGCTTCAACAGCAATCGAGGGATCGCCGCCTGAAAAGGTTACGATAGAATTGGTTGCCCCGTTGATAACTGCATAACTTCCGTCGCTGGTAGAATACGGAGAGGAAGAGAAACTTGTGATGTATATGTAGCCGTTAGCGGGGTCGAATGTAAGCGATGTCGGTGTTATCTCGGTATAGTAGCTTGGGAATACGAGGGAAATTGTCGATATTACACTGCCAGTTCCTGCATTCATTACCGTAACACTATCAGAGCCTGCGTTGCCCACGAACAGTTCATCGTTTGAGGTGTCGAGAGCTTCGGCAATCGGTCCGGAACCAACCGGTACGGTCGAAGAAGCAGAGTTAGGCGATGCAGGCGCCGATGACGGAAGCGGTGTGCCGCTAGCGCATCCGGTTGGAATAACTGCCAAGTATCCTGAGAAGGGGCTTCCAGTGCCGATAACGGCGTAGAGATTGCAGTTGTTTGTGTCCACCGCTATCCCGGAGACCGTGGTCGTTGCCTCTGGAAATGAGACCTGTGCAATTATGGAGTTTGTTGTTGGGTCTATCGCGAAGACATTGTACGAATCGTCGGAGATGTATAACGTATTGGTGTTGGGATCAAATGAGGCAAACCCATTTTGCAGATTGCCTCCATAGGCTGGGACCACAATCGACGAAGAGATCAGATTGCTCGAAGTGTCGATTTCGCTTACATTTGACTGGTCTGTGACATAAATTGCTCCGTTGGTCGAATCATAGACAATTGGACCGGCGCTACGGTTAAGAGGAATTATCGAAACAACCCCTCCGGAGCTGGGGTTGAGGACATCGACTGCACTTTGCGTCGCACTAAGAGTAACCGTCTGGTACAGCAAACCGTTCGAGGGATCGTAGGCGAGTTGTCCGAGCCCTCCTCCGTTTGGAAGGAGAATTTGACCCAGTATAACTCCCGCCGAGGGATCTATGGCATAGACAGCTGAGCTCGCTCCCGATACGTACAGAATGCCGTTGCCGCTGTCGTAGACGATTCCAAGACCATCATCTAGATTATTGCCTGTAGGAAAGGTGATCGTATTTACGACGCTATTCGTCGCACCGTCGATCACCGTTACTGTCCCGTCGCTTTCAGGAACGTACAGGAAACCGTTTGATGGATCGAAGGCCATCGCACCGCTCGAGAAGGCCCCCGGGACCGGAATGCTCGCGACTATGGAATCTGTCTCTGGGTTTATGACGCTTACATTTAGGTCATCGTATGGCGCCCTGATCTCAGTAAGGTAGAGCAAGCCGTTGTCCGAGTCGTATATGACTCCGTTAGCCTGGCCGCCGGGAATCGTGGCAGGTATGGTCGAAGTGACGACATTCGCGGCAAAGCCTACGCCGCCTGGATCGGTAATCTGGCCGTTCGCAACACCGTCAAGGTCTCCTGTTCCCCCGTCGGTTATGGTAAGAGTAGTCGTATTTCCTTCTTCCGCCGTTATGAGAGAGGTTGCGTTGATCCATTGTGTTCCGTTGTACTTCCAGTACTGCGTATCTGGCTTTAGCTCGGTAGGTAACGTGATGCTCACGCTTATTGTTTGACCTTTGGTGAGGCCGTTCACGGTCCAGCTGAACATTCCGTAGGGAAATGAAACGGTACTGGGCTTGTCTTTCTGGCCAAGACTCGACGTCGAAATTGAACTGATGTTTAGAAAGGCTCCTGCGCTCGTCGAAAAAGTGACGTCGCCATTGCCTGTTGAAGCAGGCAACGCGGCCGTCGTGGCTGTCGGCGACAGAACGACCAGTGTGTAGTTCACTTCGTCCTTCTGTCCGTCAGCGCCTGTCGCGGTAAGAGTGACGATGTGTGTCCCGGTGGGAGTAGCTACCGAGGTCTGTATCACGAATGAGTCAAGGGTTCCTGTGGTCGAATCCGTGATGGATTTTTCTTGCCAGGACAAACTCGCGCCGGCCGGCAGACTGCTGTTTGAAAGTGTAACGCTTTGAGGGCCTCCCAAAACCAGAAATCCTGACGAGACGTTGTTGCCCTGTCTCACCGCAGCCGCTGTGGAATTGAGCTCAATTCTAACCGTGGGAATGAACGTTGCCGTTATGGTGCCGGGACCTGACACTTCTGCAGAGGTAGACTTTGCGCTTGCGTCATTCAGCGTAATCGACGAAGTGTTTGCAGACCACGAAGAAAACGTATAGCCAGAACTGTTTGTCGCAGCTATTTGTGCAGAGCCGGCGTTGAGCCAGTTTACTCCTTCCACTGGATTAGTCGAACCAGAGCCAGCGGGCGTTACTTCAAAGTTTACTTCATATTGCGTCGTGTAGGCGCCGAGTGCTAAATTGGTGTTTGAGAATATCGAGATAGTTCCAGAGACGAGCGCGGGCACGTACCTGACTCCAGGGCTTGCCCCGCTGATCGAGGACGACACGTTCCATCCGACTGTACCACCTGCTTGATTTTCAAATACGACCTGATTGGTCGTGGAAGAGGAGGTCGTGTAGCCGGTTAACACTCCGTTGTTTATTGTTTGAAGCGAAACGCTCCACATTGTGCCCTGCGGGAGTCCCGTTTCGTTGAAGGTTACGGTATAGCCAGTCACTGTGAGTCCGTATATTCCTGATCCTGTCGCCCCGGAAGGAGAGACGGCCGAAACAACAAAGTTGTAGGTTCCAGGAGGCGCATTAGTGCCTGTATAAATGGTCAATGAATCTTGCACACCTGATTGTGAAGTGAGGACGGGATTAGATCCCCAGTCCAGTGAGAAGTAAGCGGAGTTCGGCGAACCATTACAGCTGACGCATCCGCTCACCAAATTTGGCGAAAGGTACGAATTGTCTGGAGGCCCGCTGACTGTAGCCTCTGAAGAGACAGAAAATCCATCTTCCACTCCGCCTGAGTTCGGAGAGAAGGAAACACTGTTAGGCGGGCCGGTATAGATTACCGTAACGGGACTTACCAGTTCACCGAGATATTGTTGTCCGGGATTTAGGACGTACACATCGTTGTCGGCTGAATCGTAGGCACCCTGCCCGAGGAACGGATCTGACAAAACAGGCACGTTTTTGAGGAGTTGGTTGTCCATCGAACTCGCATTATTACCATTGATGACTGAAGTGTAGTTAGAGTGCACGTTTGGCACGTAGACCTCGTCGTTGCCGGGATCGAAGAGTATGGAACTGCAGAAAGCAGAACCACACATACCGCCTATTCCAGTTTCATCCGTCGCAACTACTGCATTATTGCAATCCCAAGTTCCTGAATTGTAACAAGCACTAATTGTCGCCGTATTGATAGCGGACGTTGTGTTTGAGAAATCGTTTGTGACGTAAAGATTGCCGTTACTAGTATCGAGAGTCAAGGCAGCCGATCCGTTACCCGCTTGGATATGCGTAGTTGCAAAATATCCACTGACGGGATTCGTACAAGGTTCGGAAAGCCCTGGAACGTTTGGCGGGGCCAAGTTGCAATCCGCTACATTTAGCGCAGTGACCTCACCATTGCCGGACGGAGCTCCAGTATAGCTAGTATATTCTATCGGGGCGCCGGGATCTGAGATATAGGCGTAATCATTTGAAGGATCGTAGATGACATTGAGAGGAAATGCATAGTATCCACCATACGAGTGAGTTGGTAGCCCACTTGTTGTTGTGGACTCGTCCAAAGCTTGCGTGAATACCTGCGATATATTCGAACCAGAGATAAGTGTGACCGTACCGGGATAATCATAGTATGAAAGTTGGTAGAGGTCGCAAGTGTCCGCTACGATTATTATATTATCCTTCGTGTCAACTGCCGGATTCGATCCTCCGCAGGAAGCGTTGACGGATGCAACATAGGTATTCAGCGCCGCGTTGATAATGTTCACGCCGCCAGGATAATAGCAACTGTCTCCGGGCCCGGCCGGCATGCCACAATCACTAGAGACATACACGTAATCGTTGTCAGGATCGTAGGCGATTCCGGTGAGCGTACCGGAAGTATAGCTGGGAATTGTCGCGACAACCGAATCGCTCGACGCGGCTATAACGGACGTAGTATTAGATCCTTCGTTTACAACAAAGATTTCATTATCTGTAGAGTCGTACGCGAGCCAAGTTGGGTTCGAACCAACTGTAATCGTGTTAATCACCGTATTTTCAGTTGACGAACCTGGAGCTCCATCGATTACGGAAACGCTTCCCGCTTCATAGTTTGTCACAAAGATCTGATTATTTGTCGGATCGTAAATTGAAGAGTATGGATCGCTTCCGTAACTGCTCAGGCCGATGAGCTTCTCATAAGTCATTGAGATGTTGACCGGCGAATTGATCGTCTGGTACCCGCTTGACTTTTCGTTGCCGTTTGTGTTGTTGGCTAGATAATAGCTCACGTCCGTCGCGACGCTGGGATTAGTGTTATAGTAGTAGGATAGTGATTGACCCGCATCTACCCAAATGGTGAACGGCGTGAGACCGCCGTCGGTAGTTCCGTTTGACAAACTGTAGGAAACACTGGGAGCAATAGCCGAGCCCGTTTGATTGAGTAAAACTTGATACTGAGTTTGGTAAGTTGCCTGGATGGGCAAGGTGCCTGTGATTGTTTGTGGCGAGGATGGGCTTGCGCTCACAAAAGCATACCTCACTCCATTCGTAGTTCCCTTTACGTCCTGCCCGTAAGTGTACGAGAGTGTCAAGCCGGACTCCACATTTATCGAGAAGGGAGTGGTTTTGCTTCCAATCGTTCCGTTGGAGAGCGAATACGAAACGCTAGGCTGCACGGCCGAACCGGTCTGACTGAAGCTGATGTTGTAGCTCGTTTGGGCAAAAACCCTCGGAATAAGAACAAGGGAGCTCAGTACAAGGATTGCAAGAACAATAATGGAGAATAATCGAATTCTGCTTTTCTTTTTTCTCATTTCAGCTACGCTTTCCGGAACTGGAGGCTATCCCCGCGTTGCGAGTAATCCCACGATACTGACAACACGCTAGACCAATGCCCTTGTTCCAGAGGCATATATCCCAGCTGAAGCCCAAACCAATGCATGTGAATTTCAAATTCACATTATACCGTAATGAAGGAGCATGTTCCCCATCTACGGAAACTTCGGTTAAGCCTAGCTGATCCTGGACAGGGTTATCGTCAAGGTAACAGTTACCACAATATCAAACTCGTCTGACTCTAGCATTGCTCCCTGTTTTGCTCGACGGCTCTCTCGGACCCCAATGCTGAGGTCCCCGGTAATGTAGTCAACGGCAAATGGTGATTGCTTGCGTTCCTGATCAAACTAGATTGGACTGGAAAACTTTAGTCTCGCGGAGTATCCCTTCGAACGAGGCAGCTTACGTGGCCTTGATCCTTCAAATTGTCGGGCTATCGTAAAGTCAAAGCTAAACTGATCCAGGAAACATTCTCAACATAAATTTCACAAACACCATAGGCCGGGAGCAGTCAGGATCTAGACCAGCCATAGTTGTTGGTGTGGCTGAGTTTTCTTCGCTCATGACGGTTGTACCTCTAACTACAAATTTAGATAGACTCAAACTTCAGTATACTTGTTCACGCAAATAGCACCAACCATCTCAGATCCGATTCCGTAGCTCTCGCCTTTCAAGTAACACTGCAACCGACCAACGTATGCTCGCACAAGTAGGCAAGCTCGACGATGAAGACTCGGAGTCGGTTAAGACGCTTCTGAGAGATTATCTTGACTTGGATTAGAGAGAGCGAGCTTAAACAGCACGCCTACCGGGCTAGGCATTTTTTCCGCAGACCAGACACGTGCTTCCCCGATGTAGCGTTGAGGGCATGGCGTCTGGATACCTTGGATGCCTCTTGCAATTGGCGCATGGGGCATACTTCAATTCTGTGGAAACGGCGTCTGTCAATGGACTTTCTACGGATTTTGCTGATTGCATAATCGGACTTCTTGTTTCCGCATGTTTACCTACCCCTATTTGTTCAGAATGGAGTTAGTATCCATGTTAGGGCTTCACGTGTATGAGGTAATGTGTGATTCGTCTCATTCGAATCGCTATTGAGGGGCTTGACTCGGGAGAGTCCAACCTATTGCGAGCACAAAAGATCAGTTGAGAGAAAACTGAGAAAGAAATCGCTTTTTAATGAGTCAGGGACAACCTGATTGTCTTTAAGATGCCTTCGAAAAAGAAGTCGAAAAAACCAGCCCCAAAGAAAAGCGCACGCGCTTCAAAGAAATTACGGAGTGAAAGAGCCCCGTCCGGGAAAGCAGTCCCCGATACCTTTCAACGATGGATCGACAATCAACAGAAACAATGGCTGAAGCACCCCGCGAGCACGCTGGCTGGGAAACAACCTCTCGACATGCCGCTCGATACGATGCATGAGTGGCTACGAAAGCAGCCGCCGGTAGTCGAAGCAGAAGTAGTTGTTTCAGAAAATCTTGTTGGCAGCAACGAAGAATGGCTACGAAAGCAGGTCTCAGAGAGAATCTCGAAAGAGAGCATGGAAGTTATGGAGCAAACTGCGTCCAGTGAAGCCCACACCGAGTCGTAGGCTCTTTGAGCTAGTGAAACGTTGGTCTGCTGTTGCGAGGCTCACTGCGACTGTTCCTGCACGCAATGCGCTCACGCCTGCGTATCAACCTCGCACTCTGCAATCGATTCATCAAGGCATCCAGTTTTCCCGTTCAATCCGGCGAGGTATCTCGTGGTTAATCACAGTAACTCGTGCTGTCACAGCGGAAGCGATCATGACGCGAACAAAGAGCCGACTGAACAGGAGAAAAGGAAATTCGCTGTGGGTTTGATGGAGCACCTTCACGAATTTAGAGATGATGTCAAAGAGCATATTTAAGCTAGAGCAAAGTTAATCAGTTAATTATTTAATTTTCAGAGCCCTTATATTCGCTACCTGGTCATTCCGCCCTAATGGCAGGTACTTACTCCGTCGCGGCGTACCTTGTACCCAAACTCATGAGAACCCGCCGCTGTTCGATGATATACAAATCTTGTAAAGAACCGACTGTTTCGATGGGAATAATCATTGAAAAACAGGGGGTACCCCCTAGGAGGGGAGGGGTAGCTAGCTAATGTCTGTCGAGTTAGGGCAGGTATTGAGTACAGGTCTTTTGATCAGGTCTTCCAATCTCGTCAAACGTCGAGAAAGGTGTTGCCGCATATCAAAGATGTTTTTGCCGCATTTCAGAGTTGGTTCAAGAAATATGGTGAGTTCACGAGAGATTTCTCAACTTCATTTCGATTGTTCAGAGCGAAGTGTCTTGTACGAAGCTTTGAAACAGCTTGTGTTTCAGCTATCTGTTCAGCTCGTTCTCCAGTTTCCT
>JASHPO010000067.1 GCA_030038075.1 Nitrososphaerales archaeon
GCAATAGAAAGACCTATTTCAATCGCAATCTAGTGCGCGTCCACAACGATCCATTCATAATCTTTCAGATAATGACTCGCTCTGCGAGAGCGTCTGATGTCGTGAAGAGAGGCATAGCATCAATTCATACTTCGTGCAAGGAAATTTCCTATTCCGATTACTCCGTTTGCGTTGTGACGGAAGACCCCAAAGACGAATCCTACATCAAGGACGCAAGCGTTCTCGTTGTCCCCAAGGGTTACTCTACGAAAAACAATGCCATCAGAAAAGGAAGAGCGCTTCAATATGCCACCGATCAGCGGAAGATCGACGGCAATTCTGGCCAGGACAAATGGATATTTCACATGGACGAGGAGAGTGTGGTTAGTGATCAGACAATTCTCTCACTTCTGCTTTTCATCCGAGAAGGTAAGGGACTAATCGCTGAAGGACCGATAGCATATCCGTTAAAATTCAACCTTGCAAACAGGTTGAGTTTCTTGGCCGAGTCTGTCAGGCCTTTCCAGTGCTACGATTGCGTCTCCCAGATGACTCATCCGCCTCCATTGTACATGCACGGAAGCAACCTCTTCGTCAGAGCCGATGTCGAAGACAAAGTTGGCTGGGACAACGGGACAACTGTCGCCGAGGATCAGATCTTTGGAATCAAAGTGCACGAGAGATACGGGAACATCTACGGATGGCACGGAGGCATGCTTCTCGAGCAGGCGCCGCTCAATTTGGTTGACCACTTCAAACAACGAAGAAGGTGGGTATTGGGCACGCTGCAAAACCTGAAGCTACTACCGAACAAGGTAAAGGCCAAGATCTACCTTCGGGCAGCGACTTATTGGCTGGGCTTTCTTTCCGCACTTGCATCCATTTGCATGTACATCTACTATTTTTCTCCTTACTTGATACTTGTCATCGATCGTGCGCGTGGTGTCAATTACACACTGCCGCGACTAGTGTCGCTTCCAATCGCAACACCTCAGAGCATAAGCCATTCGTTGTCCAGCAGCCACATTGCCTTTAGCTGGGCGCTCATTTACTCACCGTTAATGTGGGAGTCTGTTCTCTCAAGCGCTCTTGGAGTTTGTCTGTTACTGGCTTTGGTCATCTGGATGACTTCGTACCAGATCGGATTAAGGCAGAACCTCGAATTTGCCTTACATTTGAGCACTGCGAAGAAAGTTCTCCTGCATATTGAGCAGTTTGTACTGTGTCCATTGATAGGAATAATTGAAACCTTCCCCGCGTTTTATGCTGTCGTCGAGTACAACATTCTAAACCACAAGTTCAAAGATTTCGAAGTAATCACAAAGTAAATTATGGGCTACATAAGCGTAGTTTATTGAGTTGTCCTCTTCATTCGGCACTCGATTCCTGTCGATGGGTCATTATCGCATTCAACTGCTTTGCCAATTTACCGACACCTATAGGTTTTTTGAAAAACGTTTTCACACCAGAGTCCGGGAACATCTTCTCAAACTCGCTAAGATAAATGTCGAATGCGGTGAGAAAACAGAAACTCGTCTGGCCATCGATCTTCCGCAATTCCTTATACAACTCGAAGCCGTTGAGGTTTGGCATCCGAATATCTAGAACGGCAATATCATATTTGGTAGATTTGAAATTGGCCAATGCGATTAACGGATCGTCATAGGCATCCACATTGAACCCGAAACGTTCCAGGCCAGTTTTGAGTGATTTAACAAGATCCTTCTCGTCGTCGACGATCAGGACTCGGCCCGGCATGGAAATTCCAGCAATTTTAGCACTTGTCAGACTATAAAAAATATTAGAGCAATCGTACATAACTTTGCCACACAAGGATTTAGCTGCTCTCGCAGTCTTGCGCGATTTTTAAAAGCGGCAATCAAGAAGAATTAACAATGAAATAACCGTAATCTCCGTCGAGGGCGTGGCTTCCTATCAAATCCTCGTAGTAATATGCGCCCGGCGAACTTACGATGAACGTGTCGTTGGTGCTTCCACCCGCGTTGAGCGCAACTGACAGCGAGTTGAAAAGAACGTTAGAGGCGCTCTCATTGCCCAGAATCGACACTACTCCTAGATCGTGGATCAGTGTCGTATTGTTGATTATCGACAGCTCAACGGCGCTAGCATTCTGTGCAAATATACTCGGGCCAGGTTGCGTTCCGTTTATTTCAACGCCGTTGTCAAAGTAGAGCACGTAAGTACTTAATTCGTATACAGTGATATTGACGTAGTTGAGCCCACTGCTTAGTTCCACATTCGTGGGAGGGAGATAGACATCGCTTGTTTCTTTTAGACTAAGAGGGTAAATCCCTGGAGTTATTTTCTGAAACAGATATTGGCTGTTTGATACATTAGATGCAAGCGCTCCCGCATAAAGCACGCCCGATTGAAAGCTCGAACCATTCGGAAAAGTCATCGTCACGGCGAGCTCTGTAACATTGGACGACGTCGTAACGCTTGTAGTAGTTGTAATTGTGTTGCTAGGTTTCTTGGCGATGATCGTCTTTGTCACGTGAGTGGGAGCACTTATCGGTGGGTGATATAGAGCCGCAGTCAAACCAGTGGCTACTATCAGACAAGATAATAACAACGCGGCTCCGAGCAGAGCCGGAGTGCGGTTCAATTCGGTATAAATCTCGCAATACCGATTTATAGGTTCGACTCCAAATAGAACCCTAGAAATTTGGAATACAATACTGTTACTTTGGCAAAGTGGTAGTTTGACGCAGGCAAGCAGTACATTCTCGCAGCTCAAATCGAGTCAGAGTTTCAAATTACTCCTGGGCCTAACACTAGTTACAGTAATCGAGGCGGTCTGTTATGCCTGGATAGAAGTACTACTCTACACTTCTGACAATGCGCTTTTGTATAACACGTGGTTGTTTGGACATTACTCGACTTATCACATTGTCCTCGCAGTTCTTGTAGTCGCGATGATATTCGGCGTAGGTTTCTTCGGCTCCATGATACTCAGCCCGCGAAGGTTCGCAAAATTCATGTTTATCGCGGCCGGAGATTTCATGCTCTGGGTCTTTTTGGAGGACGAGTTCTTTTTCATTTTCAGCGGAACCACACACACTCCGACTGACTGGTCATCTTCTTTCTTGGGCTCGGTCTATCTTTTAGGCGATTACACTCCGACATGGTATTTTCTTGCAGCGGGATTGACTTTCCTCTTTTGGTATCTTGGCCTTTCTTGGCCTGAAGGAAGCGGGTCTCCCAAATTTATGAACCGCCTCAAAACGGTTCTTTCATTTAGGGCGTCCAGGTGAGACAGCATCTGGATCTCTGAGAGTTTCTTGTAAAGAAGATGATTCGACTTCTAAAAACCGAGGTCAGCTAGGATGCTTTCTAAAGATCAGCCTTGGAGGACTGTGAGCAAAAAATCCGTAATGCGAGAGTATAAACCGATATCCGATTACGCGATCGTCGGCGACAGGAGCACGTGCGCTCTAATCGGAATCGATGGTTCCGTTGACTGGCTGTGTGTCCCTCGGTTTGACTCACCTTCAGTCTTTGGTTCGCTCCTTGACATCAAGAAAGGAGGAAGATTTACTATCCTGCCAAAGACTGATGGAGAGTTTGAAGCGAGACAGTATTACGACGGAGAGACCAACATACTTCTCACCGAGTTCATGGACGAGGACGGCAGCATAAGAATAACCGATTTCATGCCCTGCTTTAGGGTTTCAGGAGTAGTAACTTCCTCCAAAGAACTTCATAGACGAGTCACCTGTCTGCAAGGCAAATTTGAACTGGATTTCAGGATAGAACCGAAATTGAATTATGGCAGCATAATTCCAAAAATCACCAAAGTTGGAAGAAACGGCTATTCGTTCACGGGGACTCCCGAAATGAGCCAGGAAATCGCACTGATTTCCCCATTGAAACTTCAGATAAAGCAAGGGTCTGTAAGCGGATCGTTCAAAATGAAGAGCAATGAGAGCTTGAACTTTGCTTTAAGACTGAATGGACTTGGGGAGCATCATTCTCAAGAAACTAATTCCGAGGCCAAGCTGACTGAAACCAAAGCTTACTGGAAATCTGTCGCCGCAAACTGCGATTATCACGGAAAGTGGCGAGAATACGTTGTGCGCTCTGCGCTTTTGCTGCATCTTCTTGTATTTTCATCCTCCGGTGCCGTTATCGCGGCTCCGACCACATCCCTTCCCGAAGAGATTGGCGGCGGAAGAAACTGGGATTACAGGTACTCGTGGATTAGGGATTCTTCGTTTGTTCTCTGGCTTTCCATGCCATCGGAGACAGGTCCGAGAGAGGGAGTTATCTCAAGTGGCTCATAGGCAATTTCTATCTTTCGCTAGAAAATCTGAAGCTTGTTATCGGGATCACTGGAGAAAACGTTCCAGAGGAGATTGAGCTTGGATTGCAGGGTTACATGAAGTCATCTCCGGTCAGACTTGGAAATGACGCTGCCAACCAGATACAGCTTGATGTTTACGGCTTGTTAATCGACACGCTCTACTTTTCTCACATTCACCACAGGAAAATATCTAGAAAGATATTCGAGAAAGTTGTGAGGCGAGTTGTCGCACTCGTAGAACAGAACTGGGAAAAGCCCGACTGTGGAATCTGGGAAGTAAGGAGCGCCAATAAAAATTTCGTTTATTCCAAGGTGTGGTGCTGGGTTGCCGTAGATCGCGCGGTGAGACTTGCCGATCTTCTTGGTATGAAGTCCGATTCTATGGCCTGGAGCAAGCTCAGGGACAAGATCAAGCGGACAATTTTCCAGAAAGGCTGGGACAGACGAGGCAAATATTTTACGAGATCGTTCAACTCAAGAGAGTTAGATTCAGCTAACCTGTTGATGCCCCAGGTAAAGTTCATTGACGGCAAAGATCCCAGAATGATTTCGACTATCGAAGAAATTAAAAGACAATTGTTGAGCGAAGGAAAATTCCTGTTCAGATACAAATCAAATGACGGCCTGAAGGGTGGGGAAGGGGCCTTTCTGATATGCAGTTTCTGGCTCGTGAGCTGCCTAGCCCTCGCCGGAAAACTAGAAGAATCAGAAAATCTCTTAGACGATCTCTTGAAGTATTCTAACCATGTGGGGCTGTTCTCGGAGGAAATTGATCCTAAGACCGGCAGAATGCTAGGAAACTTTCCTCAGGCATTCACACATATGGGTCTTATATCCGCAGTGTTTGACATTTATGAACAGCAAAAAGGGGCATAG
>JASHPO010000068.1 GCA_030038075.1 Nitrososphaerales archaeon
GAATCGCAATAGGGATATTTGGGGCAATCATTGCAATCATACTCCTTTCCTTGATAGGATTTTTCACGAATCTATTCTACTACGGAAAGATTTCACTTCAATTTGTCTCGCCAGCCAGTAACTCGCTAGGATTGCTTGCAATTGCGGTTCCAATAGTCGGAGGATTGATCGTAGGAGTAATGGCACGCTACGGATCGGAGCGAATTCGCGGCCACGGCATTCCCGAGGCACTGGAAGCTATCATAATCAACAAGAGCAAGATCGAACCAAAGGTAACAGTGCTCAAACCGCTCGCAACTGCGATTTCAATCGGTTCCGGTGGGCCCTTCGGCGCCGAAGGTCCAATAATTATGACTGGCGGCTCCTTTGGATCGGTGCTCTCCCAGTTTCTGAAGCTCTCCTCTATGGAGAGGAAAACGCTACTCGTGGCAGGCGCAGCGGCTGGGATGGCGGCCACTTTTAACAGCCCAGTGAGCGCAGTATTGCTATCAGTCGAGTTACTACTGTTCGAATGGAAACCACGTAGTTTGATTCCTGTGGGCGTGGCCAGCGTCACAGCGACCGTCATTCGCGGCATACTACTCAGCACAAATCCGATCTTTCCAATACCGGAGACCCCAGTTCCAGATATTGGTATAATCTTGTTTGCGGCACTTGTTGGCATCATAGCAGGCGGAGCTGGCACTGCTCTAACTTACACGGTCTATGCTGCCGAAGATGCATTTCGCAAACTTCCCATACACTGGATGTGGTGGCCCATCATAGGAGGTCTAGTAATCGGAATTGGAGGATTTTTTGCACCGCGGGCGCTCGGGGTGGGTTACGATACAATAGATTCACTCTTGCTAGGAAACCTACTCGTCAGTGTGATCCTGGTACTAGTGGTGGTAAAGGCAGTAATCTGGTCAGTTTCTCTTGGCTCCGGAACCTCAGGTGGGGTCCTGGCCCCTCTATTGATTATCGGCGGATCTCTCGGAGCCCTCGAAGGGCATCTGATCCCTTTTGGAACTGTCTCGCTTTGGGCGCTCGTGAGCATGGGCGCGATCATCGGCGGTACCATGAGGGCTCCCTTCACAGGCGTTGTGTTTTCGGTCGAACTTACTCATGACGTTAACGCTCTCCTACCGCTCCTAGTTGGCGCTCTCTGCGCGGAGGGCGTTACCATATTCACGATGAAGCGCTCGATTCTAACCGAGAAGGTCGCGAGAAGAGGCGTTCATGTAGCCAGAGAATACGCAGTTGACCCGCTGGAATTCATAGCCGTTAGGGCGGTCATGCATAAGGACTTTACTACTATAGAAGCAAACTCTCCAGTTAGTGAGATAACAGCAACTTGCAATGGCTCAGAGGAAACTCAGTTAGGCTATCCTATAGTTGATTCAGTTGGCGCCATTCAAGGATTTTTGGAAACAAAGGATCTCCTAAGACTCGCGAAGGGCAATGACCAGAATAAATTGGTAAGAGACATTCTTTCACCTTCTTTTGTCATAGCACACTCAGATGAACCACTGCGTGTTGCAGCGGACAGGATGGCTTTAAACGATCTTGACTGTCTTCCAGTAGTCGATCCTTCGGACAAGCAAAAGGTAGTCGGATTAGTGTCAAGAAAGGATCTCTTCACAGCGCGTGTTCTATGGTTTAGCGAAGAGAGGAATCGGGAGAAGACACTATCTGTTCCGACATTCTCAGTGAAGAGCATAGTGGAAACCGGCAGAGAAAAGATCCGTAGACTAAGGTTTTTCTCCAAGAGAACCACAACAGGGGAGCGAAACCTCGGAGACGAATCCTAGCTTATTGCGAGAATTCGAACTCATATAAGACACGAAGACCATCCCCTGCACCCCCTGTCCTTGCCACGCTGCTACTGGTCAAGTCGGATGGCAGAATGTCTCCTGTGGAGGCAATTTTTGTGAAGTTAGGAAGACTCGAAATCAGTGTCGCGAGAATAACTTGGGATGCCTATAACGGGAGAGGGGAAAGACGAAGCATCGGCCCTTAGAACTCAAGCGCTGAAGCCACGATACGAGATAAAGAAATTCGAAACGCGCGCGAACACGTTCAAATATGACTCGTCTCTCCTCGGAGGAGGAAATAAGAAAGAACGGGAACTGTGGCTGATGTTATGGCAACACGACAAACAGAGACACTGGAAAGGAAAAGAAACGAATTAGGATTTCATGAGATTGGAAAGCCCAACGGAATACCAATATACTTGTGTAATGAAAAAGCAAACGCCTCACAAGCGGCAGACCGCATCGCACATGCTAAATTAGCCCTGCCTACTTACCAGTTTATGCTTTCTGCTTTTAGCTTGGACATTTCACTGAGAACCAAATTCAATTACAATGGAAAGAGCGACTATTCTTTTTGGATTGCAGGCATCGGTAGAGACACAAATCATCTAATAGACGAAGCTATAGAGGCGGAAATTACACCTCCCCAGGAAGCAGAGGCACTGAGACTTGCAGAATCGGGCATGAATTATAGGGATATAGCCAAAAAGTTAGGCGTTACGGCATTAAGTGCGTATTACGCACTGAAGAAAAAGGGAAAAACGAAAGCAAAAAAATCAATAAAGCTAAGAAGCTCGGCTCTTTGCACCTTTGATAAGAAAGGAAATATTATCTTAGGCAAAGGAGAGTCTTTAGAAAATACAGTTCGCATATCAAGAGGTTCGGATGACGACCCGCTTTTGTTCTTTGTTCTTCGTGATAGTTACTCTCGCATCGGTGGTGCACGTTTCGTCATTCCGGGGTGCAACGGTAGGCAGTTTACACCCAAAATCCTCGCCAGAGTGGTGGTGGGAGTTCCACAGAAGCCTACGCAGTGAGCCGAATCAAAGAGCGTTCCGCAAGAATCCCCCTAAAGGATTCGAATCCGAAAATGGTTTCGCAGACCATCCCATCCGTCCAAATCCGGAAGGGTGCGAATCTTAAGCCGGCCCGCACAAAGTAGAAACTTCTTTGGATCTATGTTGCGCCAATATAGGCCTTTGGTTTTTTCGATTGCTTTTGTTTACCAAGCTAGTTGTCGTAGTGGCAGTGGTTAGGGTAGTAGTAGTTGAGGTGGAAGCACCAACCACGTCGAGGCTTGCGAGGTGACTGCTTAGGGTGTCTCCGAACTGCTGAAGACGAAAGATCCTCTGCGTTGCCGCCGAAGCTCACCAAGATTTTATTTGTGCTGGGCCATGCAATGATCGCATTGCCTGCGCTAGTGACTCTGTAGAAGAGCAATAGCAGTTGTAACGACACTTATGACCGTTATGACTATCATTGCTCTTTTCTTAGTATACCCCTAATCCTTTCACTTCCATTTCGTGAGTATCTCTTCTCTCTGGAACGTCGCCTTTGCGAGGAAGAAGAGAAGAACATCTGCGATAAGGACGACACCTGCAAGAATCAGCAAATTGTCGTCGTCGAGCGGAAAGAAGCCAAGTTCGGAGGCAAGGTATATTCCAAGAAACGGCATTAATACCAACGTTCCCAACTGTTGCGCCGTTCGAACGTCATTCAGTCTGGACGAGATGATGACATTTAGCTCTACGCTCAAAAGTGATACAAGCGGCGCTACAAGCAGGATTGCCCCCATGTGCCAATTGGGATAGTAGAAGTACCCAAGTCTGCTCCGACTCACCGCGTCCATGAGAGCCATGTATATTGCTGAACCAGCGTAAATCGCAACGACAGGGACGAGGAGCGCGGATATTGTCTTGCCGAGCAAAATATCTCCGTCGGTCATTGGAGTAGCTAGCAATGGTTCCAAGCTCTTCTGAATTTTCTCCCCCACCAAGCTGTACGATGCTATGGCAGTTGGAATTACTGCAGCTCCGATTAGGAAAAATAATGAGAACGCGTCCATGTATGCCGGAAGCGTGGCGGCAGTAAACGCGTGACTTTTCTTATGCAGCGAGTAATCAACAATCAGAGGAAAGGCGATTCCTACGACGAGCGGAAGGACTACCGACGCATAGATCACGTTGTATTTTCTTCTGAAGATCTTGAACTCCTTGGCAGCGACAGACCAAGCACTTTGTAGATCCATTTTCAACCCTTCACAAGTTTAAGGTAAACATCTTCAAGAGTCGAGCCGATCTCTGTGACGAATTGAAGTCGGCCGCCGGAAGCCATTATCGCGTCAATTATCGCCGGATTCTCCTTCTCGGGGTCGCTCACATTTACCTCTAGGGTATTCTCAGAAACTTCTTGGATTTCATAGCCGATCTTCTTGATAGCTGCCACGATTGAATCATTCACGCTCTGAAGCTGAATTTTTATCCTCCTTCCCGAAAGCGAACGCCTAAGCTCTTCCGGCTTACCAGTTGCGATTAGCTTCGTCTTCAGAATCGCTACCCTGTCGCAGATCCTTTCAGCCTCATCCAAGAGATGCGTGTTTAGGAAAATAGTCCTCTTCTCTTTTTTTAATTCAAGAACGAAGTCTCTTACTGTCTTTGATGCCTCAGGATCGAGATTCGCGGTTGGTTCATCCAAAAAGAGAACTTCAGGGTCATGGATTACCGCACGCGCAATCGCAAGCTTTTGCTTCATACCTTTGGAGAATGTTCCGGCGGCGTCGTTTCTCTTATCCCACAGTCCGAGCAACTTGAGAAGGTATTCTATCTGCTCCTGCCTTTTCTGTTTGCTGAGCTTGTAAAATCGACCGTAAAAATCGAGGTTGTCATAGGCGCTCAGATCCTCGTATAGCCCGACATTTTCAGTGAGCAATCCGATCATTCTCCTGATTTTCTGCTCGTCCGCTTTATTTCCGATGTCGTATTCTCCAATCTTCGCGTTGCCCGAAGTCTTTGAAATTAGGCAAGCTAGCATTCTGACAGTAGTGGTCTTTCCTGCTCCATTCGGTCCCAGGAACCCAAACACCTCTCCTTCGTCAATATGCAAAGTAACTCCGTCTACAGCTGTTAGGTCCCCGAACTTTTTTGTCAAACTCTCTGTCTCAATCATAATTTTTCAACTTTTGGTTCGCTTACCAGAAATACGTGTTAATCTTCAAGGATTACTAGCCTAGTCGCTTCGACAAGAGAATGATAGATCAGAAATCTTGCAAAGAGATTTACCATCGCTCTACATACGATCAAGGACTCTCTTTAAATGGAATTCCTCGTCATTGGACTTCTACCACGCTGTGCAGCAGCGTATAATTTGTATTTTTGAAACTCATTTTTAAGCGGGAGTTTAGAAACATATAGAACATTTTGAGCAGAATTCGATATGAAAACGCGAATAGTAATAGTGCGCGTAATTGTACTGGTTGTAGGAATCGCTTTCATCGCTGTTGCACACTTGGTACTCTAAGATCTCTTACAAATCAAGATAATTTCAGCGAAACGCTGACGAGGGATTACATCTCATCCGAGATTGTCATTAACACGACTTCGACAATAGCGGTGACATCAGCTGCCGCGGTAGGCTGACTTGTCCCGGCCCAGGATCTGAATCTGATAAATTCATCCGAACTCGAATTTCTGTCAATAGAATTTTCTAATCGCCCAAATCTGCCCGCTTTCCGATTACTTCGCACGAAAATAATGAGAGTAGACCAACGATAGTGAAAGCTAAAACGGACAAGTGAAAGCAGTACTGAAATGCCAATCTGGTCGGAAGGATTAGAATATGACCTTTGACGTCGTAGCTTGCTACGAACGTCGAGAGAAGAACTCCTGCAATTGAAGCTCCAAACGTCTGGCCGATGTAGCGGAATGCAGTGTTCAGGGAAGTTCCGAGTCTCGCCTAAACTGTAGATCACACAGCCCTTGAAAGCATCCGGGGCATTGGCAATTTTCGGCCATGTTTTTTAGGTAATCCCTGCTGAAATCTCTAGGACGAGTCCCTTCTAGAAAAATTTCACTGGTTTACAGATTCGCTTTTCAATAGGAAGCGACTTCAAAGAGTAGTATGAATGTCAGAGCGGCTGTCCTTTGCGGCGGCGAGGGCAAGAGGTTGAGCCCGCTGACAAACTACTTCCAGAAGACGATGGTGCCGATAGGATCGAAGAGAAAGCCCCTCCTGGAATACGTGGTGAGGCTGCTCGTATATCACAAGATACTAAACATCACCATGCTTACAGGTTACAAGGCCGAAGAGATTGAGAATTACTTTGACGACGGCTCTCGATTCGGCGCCAAGATAAACTACTCGAAAGATCCGATCCAGGCGGCGGGCAGCGCGGGCGCGCTGGTTAACGCGATTTCAAACGGCAAGATCGCCTCGTACGAGGATATTGTTGTCTACTACGGCGACATACTGTCAAACCTGAACCTGACAGAGATGCTCTCGGTTCACCGATCATCCAGGGCAAGTGCGACGCTGGTACTCTCCAACGGCTACATTCTGCCGGTGGGCGTTGCCGAGGTGGAAGGACAAACAGTCACTTCGCTGATCGAGAAGCCAAAGTACAAGATCAACGTGACGACTGGCAACATGGTAGTAAACGCCAAGGCAATCCCCGCGCTGGTTCACTTGTCGAACAAAAACTCGCAGATTGACTTGATGAGAGATTTCGTTCCTGCGCTTTTGAAGAATAACGAAAAAGTTTCGGCCTACTACGTCAAGGAGTTTTGGTACGATGTCGGAACGGTTGACAAGTACCTCGGGCTGAGCGACAAGATGGTTGAAAGGAATCTCGGATTTCTGGGATATTGAGATAATATTCTTTGCGCAAATTAATTAATTAATTTTCCAAGCGCTTATATCTTTAGGGACATTGCGTATGCCCTAATGACCTGCCATATCGCGCCGTACCTGAGACCTGAATTAATTGCCATGGCTCGGTGATTTCATGAGCTACAATTATTGTAATGAATCAACTGTTTTATCTCAAAATGTCATTGAAAACATAGGGGTACCCCCTAGGGGGAGGGGAGGAGCTAGCTATTGTCTTTCGAGTTAGAGCAGGTCTTAGGTACAGGTACGGAATTCAGGTCTCCCAGAAAAGGCATCTCGTCAAACGTCGAGAGAGTTGTTGCCGCATATCAAAGATGTTTTGAGAAAAATGGTGAGTGCTGTACAAAAGGCGTTTCCATGTTCCAGAGAGGGCTGATCGAATGTCACTAAGAGAACTCCTCAACGACCCGGAATACAGAATGGTTATGATGGCTGCGGCGATGTCGTTTCTGGTCAGCATACTGATTCACTACCCGTATCCAAAGACCGGGGCGCCGTTCTACAGCGACATTTTGGGCTTTTGGGTGAGGATGACTCCTTCAGGGCTCAGGGAAGTCGTCGTGGGAATTCCGTACGTGACTTATTATTTCGAGTATCCGACAATCTGCGGGTTAATTCTCTGGGCAGGCGGCTGGGCAAGCCGAGGAAGCGAGCAAAGCTTTGCGACTGTTGAGTTCGGAATCCTTCTAATTTTCGCAGTGCTTACCGCGCACTTTCTCTACCTGTTCTTGAGCCACCTGAAGCTCAGCCATAACAGGCAACTGGTCTACTCGGTATTCGCGCCCGCTCTTATTTTCTACGGGGCATACAACTACGACATTGTCCAGGTCTTTTTCGTAGTACTTTCTCTCTACTTGTTTGTAGCGAAATCGAAGCAGAAACTGAGCGCCCTAGCTCTGGGGCTGGCGATTGCAACCAAGTTATCGCCAGCATTGCTGGTCCCAATATTAATGCAGGAGATAAAGACTTGGAGAGACAGAATTTACTATGCAGTGATCGCGGGCGGAACGTTCGCCGCGATGAATCTTCCTTACATGATAATAAATTATAACGTCTGGCTTCAAGGATATACCTTCCTGAAAAACTACATACTGGAAGACAGTTTTCTCGTCTGGGTCTTTAACAGCGACACCTCGCAGGTGGCAAAGGACGTGAGTTATGCGTTGCTCGCTATCTCAGCGGTCAGCATCTACGTATTCACAAGGAACAGACCGCTTCTCGTTAGAGCGTTCATGGTTACGTGCGCATTCATCCTCTTTTCCTACATAGCGGCGCCGCAGCTAAACGTAGGATTACTTCCATTCTTCGCGCTCGTACCCGCTATTCCGATACCGCTGTTTTACCTCTCCGAATTTGCCGACGTGGCTATTATATTGAGCTGGTTTAACATTTCCACAGGCTACGCCGCGCTTCCCGGGATCACGCAAACTTACGCGCTAGTAAGGCAGGGTTGCATCGCACTGATTATCGGAATTCTCGCCGTCCGAAGAAAGTTATTGGCATAAGCTAAAATACCAAAATAATGAGTAGGCAGATAATGCCAACGTGCAGCTTTTGCGGAAAGGAAGTCCAGGCGGACGCGACTTTTTGCCCGTTCTGCGGTTCAAACCTTCAGGCTACGAGCTCGCCAGCAACCATTCCTTCCCCGCAGCCGATGAACGTTCAGCCGCGACCCATGGTGACCGCGGAAGAAAAAATGGCGAGCATGGTAAAGCGCCTGGAAAGGGTCAGCTACATCAACGCGATAGCCGCGGCGGTTCTTTTAGTCATCATAGTTGTTCTTTTGGTTTGAATTAGCTGGAATTCTTCCGGTTGAACATTTCCGAGGACAAATTCCTGGTGAGGGAACATTTTCGCCTGAAGGATTTCGATCCAGGCGACACCTCCGCGTTTGACGGAAATGAATCTGACGCGAAGGAAGAGTCCAAAGACATCAACTCCAAACTGGACAAGCTGCAGGAAATGATGTACGCCGAGCACAAGAGAAAGCTCTTGATCGTTCTCCAGGCGATGGACACCGGCGGAAAGGACGGCGTGATTCATAGGGTTTTCGAAGGGATGAACCCGTCGGGTGTCAGAGTGGCTCACTTTCGCGAGCCCAGCCAGAACGAAATGGAGCACGGTTTCCTGTGGAGAGCATACGCGCAGATTCCGGCGAGCGGCGAGATAGTGATATTCAACAGGAGCCACTACGAAGCTGTCCTCGTAGAACGGGTGCACAAGATGGTCCCAGAAGACGTCCTCAAAAGGCGCTACAAGGAAATCTGCCAGTTTGAGAAACTTCTCAAAGAAGAAGGCGTTACGATTCTGAAGTTCTTTCTCCACATCAGTTCGGAAGAGCAGAAAAAGAGGCTCAGGGAGCGGCTGGTCGACCCGACGAAGGAATGGAAGTTCAGCGGGAGCGACCTCGAGGAGAGAAAGATGTGGCACGAATACATGAAAGCCTACGAGCACGCGCTGAGGAAGACGAGCGAAGACGACGCGCCTTGGTACCTGATTCCGTCAAATCACAAGTGGTTTAGAGATCTCTTAGTGTCGCAGATAATCGTAAAGACGCTGGAGGCGTTCGACATGAAAGTACCGCATCTTCCGAGGAAGCTACGGGAGGCGAAGTTTCAGTAGATATTCCTTTTGGGCTTTAACCAGAGCCAAGCGTTAATAGCGATTCCCACGACGAGAAGCGAAACCAGAAGATCCTCCACATAGTTAACCTGTGCTGTTGTCGTGAAACTAAAATGCAGTACGGTGAGCGATCCGATAGAGACGTTGGCATCTTCAGACAAAGAAGAGGTTCCACTCGCGGCACTCACGATGTACGAGCCCTGCGGCAGGTATAATGTCGCCACACCGGCGGAATCCGTAGAGGCGCTTGCATTCCCGCCGAAGGAATTTTGGGCGCTCACTGTTGCTCCCGAAATCGGGGCGGAATTGTTCGTGACTGTCGCGCTAAATGTTCCAACGGGAATCTGGACAAGAGCGGCCGAGAAAGCGCTGTTAATTGTCACGGTTTGAGAACCCAGAGACTCGTTTCCGAACGTTGGCGTCACCCCGATAGTAAGCGGAAAGCTCTTCCCGATGAGGTAAAGCGAGCCGTCATAGCCGCCCGAAGCGAGAACTGCAGGGTTTGGACCTACATTAAAGCCGAGATAAGGCAGCGTCTCGTTTCCCATGGTGCTCAGAAAATCGACGCGCGCGGGGCTGAGGTTTAACGGAAGGCTGGAATACGAGTCAACGCCTTCAACGCTGTACATCAGGTATAAATTCGTCGGCCAGCTTCGCGGACCCTGGGTCAAGCTCGCATTCAGACTGAAAGACAAGGACGAAATCTCGGCAGGGCCGCAACCTCCTATCCACAGCCAGTTCCCGTTTGCTAGAAGCAGCGCAGAAGTCTTTTCCACCTGAAGCGACGTGCCGCTGTCAAAAAATCCCTCGACCTCGTACCTTCCAAGTCGCGGCGTCGTGTTGTTTGTAAGAGAAACCGTTGCGGTCGTGCTCGTTGAGAAGACCGCCGTGCTTGAACTGATTGCGGCGATGTCCCTTGATACAAGTTCGCCTGTGACATTGCCCGCAAAGGCGTAAGAGTACTCGAGATCGTACCAGAAAGAGAATGACTGGTATGTCTCTCCGCTGATCGAGAGCTTCGCGCTGTGAAGGTTTCCGGAAAGAAGAATCTCGCCGTCGCCCATGCTTCCAGGAATCTGCAACGCCATGGTCGAATTGATGTCTGGTGAAGCAAGACAGTCCTCGAAATCGAACGCGCTACTGACTTCAGAAATCGTGATGCCCAGGTTTAACTGGCCTGCTTCAATAGAATAATTTGAAAGGCTCGCTGCTACCGGATGATTCGAAGGGTTTACGAACGGAATTGGAATTGACAAAACTGACGAGTTCCTGAACGATAGGTCAAGGTCCCAGTTGCCCTCGGAGCTGGAAGCGCTGAATGTGTAAATCTCAGACACGGTGGTTGCCGAAATTGCAATGGTAGCAAATGAGCTCCCTGTGGGTGATGCCAGCCTTGCTGAAATGATCTGGTTTGATGTCGAAAGAAGCCACAAGGAGTCTCCCGGCGAGAAAACTGGAATTCCCTCTTGGACTGACGAGAGGGTGCTTGGGCTGAATCCAAGTTCAATATAAGAAGGCAGCTCCGGCGAAATCTGGGCGCTGGCAATACGCATTTCATGTCCCGCCAACGGAAACGCTGCGAAGATCAATAAGAGCATCGTCGAAAAGACGATAGCGGAATTCCTAGTTGACATGCGTGGTCACCCACAGTATGGTTATTCCAACGGCTGCCGGTATCGTGAATACGGCAAAGTAATCTGTGGTTAGCGTCGAGAACAGAAATATCCAGACAAAGCCCGCGACTGTTGAGGCGAGCGCGACCAACAAGCGGTCAGAAATCCTGATCTTTGAAAAGCCCACGAGCGAGAAATAGCACACCGTTCCTACAAAGAAGACCACGAGCCCGATAGAAATGAAATCACTCGATGCAATGCCGGAAAATCCCGCAACCGAGATCTGCGATCTGCCAAGCTGGAGAAGCAAGGTTCCAAGCGCTGAAGGTCCTGAGATTGTCCCGGTTACGGTCGAAACAACGCCCGATAGAAACAGCATTCCGCCCATTTCTAGCGCGGCAATCACCATGATGCTAGCGAGCGAACTTTCGTTCATCATGCTTTTTGCAAACTCGTAGATTGCGTAGGGCGAAAGCAGGATCGACGAGACGCCGAGCCATGTCGTTAGTATCGAACCCATCAGGGCTGCATAATATGGGTCATTAGTCAGGATGACGAATGGTGCCAATAGCGGAATCAGGAACGCTTCGAAAGAAAAAAGAATAATTGAAAACAGCGGAGGTATTCGGAACAGCCTTCCGAGAGAGGCAACCGCTCCAACTCGAATGATTTGCGTAACCAGAATCAATTCTTCCAGCTGTGACATGTTGCTCCAATCGCTCAGAGCCGCGCAGCGCACGATAAACACGGAATAAACTACGAAGATCCCCAAAGCAACGCCCGTCGTCGAGACTAACTTGATTACGTTTTCTCTCACAGTCCGACAACTCTGTTTACGAGAGGCGCAAGATCCTGTTCGGGAGTGTAAATTACTGCAAGGTCACCGACATTACTGGGTGAGGCGTCTTCATCGCCGATTAGCAGTACAGGCTTCCTTGCAACTTCTGATGCGAGTAATTCGTTTTGAAGTTCTATGAATCCGGTTACACAAATGTCAGCTCTGGTGAGGAGCAGAGAAGCTGTGTCAAGATCGCTGAATCGTGCGGTCGACATCTGCATCAACGCCTCTGATAGTTCGCTAGTGTCAGCCGCTTTAATTGAGGCGACTCGACCACCAGAGTCAAACAACAAGTGAACGTCGCATCCGATCTGAAGAATTATCTTTCCAAGAGAGCCAACTCCCTCGCACGCGCAGTCGACCCAAGGGATGGAATGTTTTCCACGCTGCACCGTTTGAATTAGCGATATGAAAAGGGATTTCGGAATATTCGTCTCCCGAACCTTTACCATGAGACGTTCGTCAGGCATCGACGCCACCTTTTTCCAGAGTATATTTTTTCTGTCGGTTCCCGTCGTGTACTCCTCAAGAGAGTAAAATTCCATTCCACTTCCGTGAGTTGTTCCCTCACGTTCTCCCAGCACAATAGAAAGTGGCCTAGCCAATCTAATCTCCTTTAACAGCGAGGACGGATAGCAGTCAATAACGAAGTCTTCCGCTTCAAGTTCAACTCTTTTACTGAACAATCCGAGAGTATCTTTCAACTCAAACTGGGCAGACAAGCCGGAGAACCTGCCTGCGTAAAGCGGTTTGATCAAAAGGTTAGGCATATTCGTGTCACTGTCATCGACATTCGCTTCAATGCCTTCTGGAAGCACTACATTTGACAATGTCACGCTCACCAGTCGCCGGCTCGGAGAACAAATTTTCAAACCGGTCCTAGATTCCTCGCCCTTAAAACAGGCAACGTGAGAAACAGTGGGCGTGATTTCTATACTGTTTCTAAATGCTCGTGCTAGTATGATCTCTGACAACAGGGCAGCGATTATCAGCGAGAGACAGAGAGCAAGAACTATCTTTATGTCAACAATGCTCGCAGTAATCGTGCCCGCGAGTGTTGCAGTAAGAAAGTCCTTGCCTCGTTTTGTCAGTTTCACCTTGGAGGCTTCACTACGTCCAGCACTTGAGCAACGACCGAATCGGTGCTTTGCACTAGTCCCTTGAGGGCAGCTGACCGATCCAGCCTGATTCGATGTGAAAGCGAAACTCGCGCGAGTTTCTTGACATCGTCTGGAGTTACGTAATCCCTTCCGTCCAGCGCGGCGTTCGCCCTCGCGATTTGAAGCAGTTGCACTATGGCTCTTGGGCTGGCTCCTAGACTGATTCGCGCATCGGACCTCGTCTCTCCAGCGAGACGGGAAATATAGTCTAGTATGTCGTCAGAGACCTTTACCGAATCCACAACCTTGAAAGACTCTTCGAGATCACCAATTGAAATAACTGGCTGGACAACTTCGACGTTTATCTCCGATAGGTTCCTTTTCAGAATCTCGACTTCGGTGCCGTGCGAAGGATAGCTGAATCCTACGCGTATCATGAATCTATCCTTTTCATTTTCTGGGAGCGGATAAACTCCTTCAAACTCGGCAGGATTCTGAGTCGCGATTACCATGAACGGGAACGGGAGCTTCGAAGTATGTCCCTCCACAGTGACTTGAAGTTCCTGCATCGATTCGAGCAGCGCGCTCTGAACCTTCGGGGCAGCGCGGTTGATTTCATCGGCGAGGAGTATGTTCGTGAAAACAGGGCCTTCGTTGAAATCGAACTCCCGCGTTTTCATGTTGAATACGTACCCTCCGAGTATATCCATAGGAAGCATGTCGGGAGTGAATTGGACTCTTCTGAATTTTAGTCCCAAACAATTCGAGAATGCCTTCGCGAGAAGGGTCTTCGAAACGCCTGGAACGCCCTCGAGAAGAACGTGTCCTCTCGCCAAAAGACAGGTCAAAAGAAGAGAAGCTTCATTTTCTCTTCCAACGACCACCTTGCCCGTTTCGGTCAGGACCCTTGACTTTAGATCAGCCAGCAATTGTTTCTCCCCTCGGCAGCTTTCGAGCTAGCTGCAGGACCGCGCGAGGATCGGTGTCGCGATAATCAATCCCGCCGTACCTGAACGCTTCGTACTTTCTCACCAAGTTCTCTATTTCGACCCAGTCCTGTTCTTTGACTCGGGCGTTGGATGTTTTCAGTTTGGACGTAATCTCTCCCCAAGTAAATCCATCATGCAATTCTGGATAAGAGCGGTTTAGGGCATTCTCCAGAATCCTAAAAGCTTGCTCGAGGGTAACATTCTCTGGAAGCTTTGCGCTCCGCTTTAGAATCGCGATCGCAATCATGCCGTAAGCTACGACGTTTGCGGCCGCCAGAATATACTCCAAGCTACCGATCAAGCAGGGTACACCAGATAGATTGAACTCATAGAAAGCAATTGCAAATTCTGAATCGACGAAATTGAAATGGCAGAATCGACCTCCAGATTAAGCCACTGCGAATTTTGGCTCTTCAGGTTCCCAAGAATCGTTACCTGCGTTAGCGAGGTAGTGCCTCCGTCGAGCACGTCAGAAGCTGCGGATAAAGTGCCTGTTTCAAGGTAAGTGCTCGCGTCGAATTGGCTTACATGCTGAGGGCCGACTACGTTTGCGTAGACTTGTTCCCATCCAAGAGCCCAGCCAGAATCGTCTGGATCAACAATGTTGAATGATTGTACAGAGTACGTGGTAGCATTAAGGTAAGCCCCGAGATGAGTCACCTGCCCTGTGAAAATGCTCACGGTAACTGTCGAATAGTTGAATCTCCAGTCCTGAAAAGAAACGGCGTAACTCGAAGGGGGCAAATATATGGCCAGTTGGCCTACGGAGTTCGTGGTATTACCAAGGGCTCCTGAATTAGTTGCTGTGTTTGAAATTGAAATGAAAACTCCGCGAAGGGGTTCATTGCGAAAGCCGGCTAACGTCTGATTTGAACTAACGGGCAGGACCGTTAGGTTTGCCTCCACCGTAATGAGCAGCAGCCCGTCCGAGTTGCCAGGGCCAAGCTGTGGAGCATTCCCTTTGACGAAGTTGATGTCCGACCCTATCGGCGAGGCGAAACTACTTAGGTTTGCGACGGTAAGCGCCGCAAAGAGGAAAAGCGCCCCCACTATCGTAATGGTAGCTAGGAGGTTCCTTTTAGAGTCCCGCATTCATGAAAACCATGGAAGAGACGGGAGTTGAAAGGAGTCATCGATTGAAATTTAAGAATTTGGGAGAAACGGATCTCGTTTCAATCCAGAAAATCGCGGTTTCAAATAGGGAATTATTTGCGAAGTATTCATAGTATTTGCTATTCTCGTTCAATTAAGTTATAGGAGTTTGGTATGTCTGTCAGCGGGCTTCTTTGCCAAGCGTATCACTCTCTGAAATCGTTTTAACAGGCTAGCTAGGATTCGGGTGCGCTTGACAGATTCAGACCTGCGAAATTTCGAGATAGCCAGTGATGAAGATGAGCTATCAGACTCAAACCGCCAGGTCTGGAAGCTCCTCGGTATAAAGCAGGGGGATACCGCTTTGTTCTTTCCTGCACCCAACGCTCTTGTCCCTTTAATGTTCGCAAGGTTCATGAACAAGAGGAAAGTTACTTTTGTTGACACGAATGAAATTTGCGTCAGTACGCTCATCAAACTCGCGGCACAAATGAGATTATCTAATGTAACCGTTAAATTGGCGGCCTCGAACGGAAAGTTTCCTCTTCCGGACAACAGCTTCGATCTTTCAATTAGCGATTGGGGCTTGTCTTATTTTACTTCACCATCCACCAATGTCGAGACGCTGACAAAGGAGCTTGTGCGCGTGGTAAAGCAAGGGGGTAAGGTCGGGGCTTTGGAGGAAAACGGGGCGCCTGTGATGTATCCTTGTCCGCCAGAGATACTGGCCATCAGGTCAAAAATCGAATCGCCGAGAGCGGAGAGACTGATAATGGGACGGCGCGTTTACGGATTGTTCAAGGCAAACAACTTGAAGAACGTCACGATGCGAGGCTTTTCCAATTTCCTGCCAGGCGAAAGACAGGAGAAAATGAACGCCGAACTTAAGAGGAGAGTTGTGACGCTTGATGCAGCGCGGGACATCATGACCACGCTTGGCGTCTCGCCTCAGGAAATAGACAAGTATATTTCGTGGCTCAAGTCCCAGATTGGAAACCAATCATTCCTGATTCAGTTCAACTCGATCTTGACAATCGGCGAGAAATGAGCTATTTTCCTGCAGAGCTCTGAGGGAGAGTATGGCTTTTCTAACTTTGTAGCCACCGCGAGCGGCGGAATTCTCAAAACATCCTCGAAAACTCAAACGGGAGAAGGGGGGCTCTGAACAAATCGTTCAGTATTGAACCATCATCTGTTCAGCTTGTTCGTACCGGCCATATTGCTCTGATTGAGCTGAACAACTGAAGCGATCTATTCAGTGCAGCTAGGTCTTTGAATTTAATTCTTTGGAGCTTAGAGAGCTCGTTTCAAGCTCCGCCGTAAAACAAATCACGCTGTTGCGGAAAGGAAAAAGATTTCTCTGAATAAAAAAGATAGATTTTCTTTCCTTCCAATAGACTGATCTCAGAATTTTCCAAGTGTGAACATAGCGGATCTGAAAAATTCCAAAGTCACTCGATATTGGAGAGCTATGAGATTCTTTTGCATGAATTTCTTAAAAACAGAAATAACAGAGCGAAGAGATAACTCAGGTTGTCATCCAATACAATTTGCGACAAATGCCACGCCGGTTTGATGCTCCCTTATGAAAGGAAGATAACAAACCGAGGTAAGGAGGCAAAGATAGTGGGCCTCAAGTGCGATAATTGCGGGTGGATCAAGCTAAACGACGATGACGATGTTTGGTCTATAGTTGGTTTGTAAGAGTAATTTATCTGCTTCTGGCGGGAGAATTGAAATATTGGCAGACGAGCGTTAAGGTAGAAGCAAATGAAGCTCTATCTGGCATACTGGCCATCACAATGGCAGTCCGCAACGACTGATGAAACTGTTGTCGATCTTATATTTGGAGTGTTCAATTCGCGTGAAACGGCCCAGAAGGTTGTTTCCAACGCCATGTCTTCCAAAGAGTGGGAAGAATACAAGGACGAGTTCGTCTATGAAGAAGTTGAAGTTGACAAGTATCATCCTATCCCACATGTCAGCGAGAGCGCGGTTTAATCAAAGAGAGCAAAGATAGCAATGCGCTACGCTAATTGATGCGACTGCTTGAAATAAAGACACTTGTCAGACAGGGGGCATAGTTCGCAAAGTGGTTTCCTCGCCACGCATAGCTTTCTGCCATGAAGAATCAATAGCAGTGAAAGTCTGGGCCACAATTCTCTTGGCGTGATTTTCATAAGATCTTGTTCTATCTTCTCTGGAGATTTCTCTCGAGTAAGACCAATTCGCTTTGAAAGCCTCTGAACGTGAGTGTCGACCGCAATTCCTTCGATTTTGTCAAATCCTGCGCTAAGCACGATGTTTGCTGTTTTTCTCCCAACGCCAGTTAGCGTCATCAGTTCGTCCATGGACTCAGGAACTCTTCCCTTGAACTCGGACATGATTTTCTTCGAGATTTCTTTTATTCGTCTCGCCTTTACCCGGAAAAAACCCGTGGGTTTGATCAATCTCTCGATTTCGCGTACGCTCGCTTTAGACATTTGTTTAGCATCCGGGAATCTCCGAAAGAGCGCTGGCGTGACACGGTTCACCTGCGCATCGGTACATTGAGCTGAGAGAATTGTTGCAATCAAAAGCTGGAATACATCGTTGTGAGTCAGAGGGGTTTTGATTCTCGGATAGAGATCATTGAGACGCGTGACGATTTCCTGTCCGCTCATGGTAGGAATCAGATCGCGGCTCATTGATGGCTCTCTCAAAGACATTGAGCTTAAACGCTTATTTGGTCTAATGAGCAATAATCGCAAATTAGAAGACGACACTGATGAGAGAAGCTGAGCTTTATGTCCGCTTGCCTGAAGGAAAGGTCAAGTGCACCGCGTGCGCAAGAAATTGTCAAGTAAGCGAAGGCCAGATTGGACTATGCGGCATAAGGCAAAATATCGGCGGAAAATTGCATCTACTATCTTACGGCAAGTTGTTCACGGGCCATATAGACCCGATTGAGAAAAAACCCGTATCTCACTACCGGCCTGGCACAAGAATATTCTCAGTTTCGACAAGCGGTTGCAATTGGCTGTGCAAATATTGCCAAAACTACGATATCTCTCAAAGAAGAAAAGTCGAAGGCATGGACATAGGGGCTTCAGATGTTCCTCGGCTGGCAATCGCTCAGGGCTGTCAGGGAATCGCGTACACATACAACGAGCCCACGATCTTTATCGAGTTTGCAAAAGATATCGGGGTTGAAGCTCACAAGAAGGGCTTGTTCAACATATTTGTTTCGAATGGATTCGGAACGTCTGATACCGTGAAGATGATGTCGCAGTTCTTAGATTGTATTACGGTGGACTTTAAGGGGAATGCCGAGAGAGAGTTCGTGAGAAAGTACATCGGAATTCCCAGTGCGGCGCCAATTTTCGATTCCTTGTCCGAAATCAAGAACAAAACCAAGATTCACGTGGAGATTACTGACCTCGTTATTCCCCAGGTTGGCGATAATTTGCAAGAAGCGAAAAAGCTGTCCAAGTGGGTGTACGAAAATCTCGGCCCGATGACGCCTATTCACTTTCTCAGATTCCACCCTGACTACAAAATGATGGAATTCCCCGTGACACCGATAAAAATGCTCGAAGCCCATTATAACGTTGCGAAAGAAGAGGGACTACAGTACGTATATCTCGGCAATGTTCCTGGCCACAGACTAGAGCATACCTATTGTCACGGCTGCAATGAAGTTGTGGTCAGTCGTTATGGTTTTGACATCACCAAATGGAATCTTGACGATCAAAACAGGTGCTATTTTTGCGGTTCGAAAATACCAATCCAAGGCAAATTGGCAAGCTCTGTATCAGAAGCCAGATACCTTCCCGCTTATTTCTGACATAGTTCAATCCATATTAGCGCGAAGAGCTCGAAGTAAAGCACCCCATGAAAGTGCAGTTAGTCTCGCTGTCAAAGCCCAGTCTAAATGATCCCATTCTGATATGCGGACTACCCGGTGCCGCGTTTGTGGGTAAATTCGCGATTGATCACCTTATCACTGAGCTTGCAGCGAAGCCGCTCTTAGAACTTTATTCGGATGGCCTGCCACCGCAGGTGGTTGTCGGGCAAGATGGCTCCGCCGCTCTAATGTCCAACGGTCTTTATTTTTGGGAAAATGAGGAAGGTAAGGATCTGATTTTTTACACTGCAGACGCGCAGCCGACGACGCCAGAGAGTGAGTACATACTTTCGGAAAAAGTCATTGATTTTGTAGTAGAAGAGTACAAGTCAAAGGAACTTGTGACCCTTGGAGCGTACGTTACGGGCGCTTATTCCTCAAGCCCAAAGGTTTACGCCGCCGCGACAGATTCTCGTTGCGCTAGGATAATCGAAGACCTAGGTTGCACACTGATGGGCGGCGGAGCGATCACGGGAATGAACGGTCTGCTGTTGGGTATGGCGAAACTGAAGGGGATGTCTGGATTCTCTCTGCTGGGCGAAACGTCGGGATATTCCTTTGACGGAAAGGCTTCGGGAGTCGTTCTCAAATACCTAGGCAAGTTAATCGGCGTAAACATCAAACCCGAGAAACTAGAGAAGAGAGCGATCGACGCACAAGAGGTTCTTAATGCTATTGACAGAACCAGCGGGCAGCGAGATTCACCTACGCAGCCGGAACTGAAAAGGCCGAATTACATCAGCTAACCTTTGGGAAGCGGAGGGTGAATCCTCTCTCCTGTTTCCGCATCTTCGATGATTATCGCTCCCGTTGGGCACATTTCTGCTGCTTGGATTATGGTATCATTGTCCGCGGCGCTGGGGTCCACTACATAAGCTGTGGGTGCAAATATAGTGGGGGTTTCCTGCTTTTTGAGCTGGAATACGTTTGGAGCCAGCGAGACGCATACGGAGTTCGACACGCAAATGTCGTCGTCGATTCTGACAGTGATCGGTCGTATGTGACTCGGTTTGGGTTTGAATGGCGCGAGTCTATTTCCCGCGAAGACTGCCCCGATCCCCAAAAACATCAACGCCAGGCCCAGGTACCTGGAGGAAACACCGTAGACAATGATCGTACCAATTTGCTGATAACCAGCACAATTCCAGCCTGTTATGGAGGGATAGCATTGTACCAGGTTCATGGGGTCGCTCCCATTATAGTGTGATTGAAAGTAAGTTTCGGGCGTGTAGGTGTCGTTAATGGAAACAGAGCCAGTCGCCACCAGATAATAATGTGGCTGCACCTGTGGTATGAAACCGTAAACCAAAAAAATTATCCCTGTTATCACAACAGCGAAGCCCAGCAAGACAAGCGGATCGGGCTTTAATGAAAAGGAAGTCTTCTTGTCCGACATAGCGGATTTTTCCGATTTTTAGAATGACCAATTTCCTGCTTGATTTTCTGATTTAACACTTGCCGTTTCGCTGGAACCAAATTCCTTTTTAGTCGATGCACGACAAGTCCTTCAATTCTCCATTTTGTCGAAGCCTCGCTACAAGATCGATCCGACAATAAAAATCGCGAGGAACATCGAAAGCGGAACTCACAAGTTCAAGGATATCTTCGTGGGGTTTGAAGAGCTTGACGCAGTGAAGGCGATTTTCGGCAAAAAAACTTCAGAGCAGATTGAGAGCCTTATAGTCGAAGTTTTTCCTAGGGACGGATTCATGGGCGTGTCAGATTACGATGGACACATAGTTGCCAGTCAATCCTACTTGAACAATGGAGAGGAATGGAGCATATATTTGGACGTGGTTCATGAGCTAGTCCACGTCAGGCAGTTCAAAGACGGAAAGGAACTGTTCGACCAAAGCTACTCGTATGTTGATAGGCCCACAGAAATTGAAGCCTACAAGGTCGGGACACAGGAAGCTCGGAGAATCGGATTGACCGAGGAGGAGATATACAATTACCTCGATATACCATGGATCTCGAAGGAAGAGCTCAAACGCCTAGCCAAGTCTTGTCATTTGCAGATAGAGGATACCTAGTTTAATGCCTTCGCAATTTCCTTCGCGGTTTTCTGCAACTCATCCATCGTTAAATCCTTCCGATCCATGAACTTTCCCTTGTGTGCCATCTTGACAGGAATCACGTGTACGTGAACGTGCGCGACCATTTGGTTTGCAGCTTCACCGTTATTTTGCACCATTCGGAACCCCTCGCTCTCGGTTGCCTTCATCACCGCCTTTGAAATACGAACGGCCAAAGCAAACAGTTCCCCTATCTCTGATTCTGTCATGTCCCAGACTGTCTCCCCGTGTTTTCTGGGGCAGACTAAAGTATGACCAACACTGAACGGAGCCCGGTCCATGAATGCGATGTAATCGTTGTTGTCGTATACAATCGCAGCCGGAAGTTTTTTGGTAGCTATCTTGCAAAAGACGCAATCTTCCGCCGCGACGCTTGCTGAATTTTTAATTTTCACTGACAACTCTGTGTTCAGCATCTAGCCGTCGAAATAAGTATTAAAACCAAATCTGTAAGTTAATCAACCCGAAATCGACACAATGAATGATGTTTAGGTTTTGCAGGAAGCTGAAACCTCTAACGCGTTTCGAGAGATGGCGAGAAGAATCTCAAAAAGAGAACATCCGGGCTCACGGCTATCAGACGCCGAGATATGGCGGCTCAAGCTGAAAGTCTGCAAGGAGTTCAAACTAAACCGTGTTCCAAAAAACACTGAGATATTGAAGTTTCTCAACGACACCGATCGCCGCGAGTTCGAATTCCGTTTCAGAAGAAAGAGCATCAGGACGTCCTCTGGAATCGCTGTTGTTACAGTCATAACAAAGCCTTTCGATTGTCCCCACGGAACGTGCACTTTCTGCCCGGGCGGGTCGCGCTTCGGAACGCCTCAAAGTTACACGAAGAATTCTCCAGCTGCCGTATTCGGAGCGGCAAGAGATTACGATCCCAAAAGACAAACTTGTGACATGCTGAGCTTTCTGGAAGCAAACGGTCACGACACCAGCAAGATCGAGATGATACTGCTCGGCGGTACGATTCTTGCTATGCCGAAAGACTACCAGAAGAGCTTCGTGAAGAGCTGCTTCGATGCCTTGAATGAACAAGATTCGGAAACGCTTCAAGACGCAATAACTCAAAACGGAAAGGGCAGCCATCGCTGCGTCGGACTGACGATAGAGACAAAACCCGATTGGTGCAGATCGGAACACCTTGACACGCTTCTCTCATACGCCACTACCAGAGTTGAGCTTGGAGTCCAGTCGCTTCGCGAGGATGTTTTGAAGGCAGTTAACAGAGGCCACACTCTCTCCGATACGATTCTAGCATTTCGCCTTGCCAAGGATTCATGCTTCAAAGTTGTCGCACACATGATGCCCGGCCTCCCGGAATCCGATCCGGACAAGGACCTTGAGGACCTCATCACTCTGGTTGAAGACGAAAAGTACAGGCCCGATATGCTCAAAATCTATCCGACGCTCGTCGTGGAAGGAACCGCGCTGTTCCAACAGTTAAAGATGGGAAAGTACCGACCCTACGACACTGAAGAACTGATAGAAATACTCTGCAAATTCAAGAGCCGCGTTCCGCCTTGGCTTCGAATAATGCGCATTCAAAGAGAGATACCAAGGGAGGAGATCGCTGAAGGAACCCGCGCCGGAAATCTCCGCCAGCTCGTCCTTGACGAAATGGCAAGAAGAAATCTGTCTTGCAGGTGCATAAGATGCAGGGAGGTCGGTCATAATTCTAAGATTAGTAATAACCCTCAATTCAAAAGAATGGATTACGGCTCTTCAGGTGGACAGGAGATCTTCCTCTCTTTCGAGGACGGCGACATTCTCTTTGGCTTTTTGCGCCTGAGAATTCCCTCGGGTAGCGAGCATAGACCTGAAATCGCGTCCCGAAACTGCGCACTGGTACGCGAACTGCACGTGTACGGCACTGTCGTTCCCGTCGGCGAAAAGGCTCGGATTGATTCGACGCAGCACAAGGGAATAGGGTCGAGACTCTTATCAGAAGCTGAATCAATCGCCAAAGAGTATTCGAAAAGCAAACTCGTCATCATCTCCGCCGCAGGGACAAAGGAGTACTACAGGAAACGCGGCTACTCCGATGACGGACCTTTTGTCTCCAAGCTTCTCTAGGCTTCGCTCGCAATATCTGAAACCCTCTTTGCAAAATCCTCAATGTCCCCCTGCGGGAGAGCGCCCTGACCTGCAAAGAACCTCAGCTTGCATTTAGAGTTGACCGAGACGATGATCGGCCTTGATGCGGCGTCCTCGTAGGTTGGTTGAAACTTTGCCCTGAAGGATTTGATCTCGCCAGAGCCAGCAAGTTCCTTGTACGTCTTTGAGTTGACCGGGTCCGTCCCTGAAAGGGTGGCGTCATTGAAAAACGGATTGCCCAGACCCGTCAGTGAAACCGAATTGACCTCTATCGCTTCTGTCATCAGGCTCTTCATCGCGTCATTCTGAAGCAGGAGTTGGGCAATGCATTCCTTTCCGAAGGTCCCAGAAAGAGATTCCGCAAGAGAAGTCTTTTGCTTTGCGCTGAACGAGTACAATTCTAAAATGCCGTCCTTTCTCAGATGAAATTCTCCAGTCTCGGGCTCTGTCACTTCCTCCTCTATCCTTTCCAGCCTGCCATTCTGCAGTTTCAGACGCGTTCTCTGAACTTTTTTAAATGAAAGCGAAAGGAACAGATTTTCTTCCTTTGATTTCGATTCTGCAACTATCCCCCAGTGCCTTTCGCCTTCGAGGAGATTTTCTTTCGCCCACCTTGCAACCGATTGCTCCGTTCCGGATTCAAACTTCATTAATTCTACTGAAGCGCCCTGTTCTCTTGCGGAAACAGGGAATGTTATTCCCTGTAGCTGTACTTGACCTCTCTGCATTTCTCCAGCACGTTAATTCAATCGGTATTAAGAGATGCGCGTCCCGATTTTCGCTTCCAGCTCTCTGATCAACAGCGAACTTCCTACATAGAAAGCGCTCCTTTGGACCAGCGTCTTTGGCTGGATGTCTAAAATCGATTCGTAGCCGTTACTCGAATCTCCGCCAGCGAGCTCGGTTAAATAACTTACAGCTGCGGTCTCGTAGCAGATCCGCAGTTTCCCGTCGGGCGCGCCCTTGTGAGCGGGGTACGAAAAAATACCGCCTCTCTGCAGGACCTGGTTATAATCGCCGATGAACGTCCCGCCGTAGCGGAGTCGCAGTCCCCTCGCTTCGAGGCTTGAAACGAACTTTTCGATCTGCGGTATCCAATCTGATCTTGTACCGCCGAAACCATATACTTCCGCCTTTTCCGGGATCTTCATTTCTTTGTATGCGAGCACGAACCTTCCCGAATTTTCTCCTTCCCGAATCTCGACGTACTGATTTACTTTGCCGGAAATTGAAAGCGTGATCGTCAATGTAGGCCCGTAAGTTACAAACGCCGCAGCAATCAGATCCCTTCCCTTCTTGGGAAGTTCGCCCCTCCAGATGCCAAAGATGCTTCCCAGCGGGTTGTTCGTCGTGATGTTGGAGGAACCATCAAGCGGGTCCATTGAGACAGAGATAGAATCTTTTGATTGATCAAACCCTCCAAGAGGTTTCTCAAGCTCCTCGGATGCGACCCATCCGACTCTCGTCGTGTCCAAAAGCGCCTTTGCAAATGTTTCGTTTGCAAAGACATCCAGTTTTGCCTGGGTCTCACCAAAGGGGTTGAGTTTCTTCGTCATTCCTACGTGATAGGACATCTGCCGCGAGACTTGTTGTGACGTCTTCGCGATGGCTTCATAGACCTTGGCCAAATCACGCTCAATTTCAGTAAAATCGCTTTCAATAAAGTCAGGCAATGTAGAGAATCACTCTGAAAGATGATCTATGGTTAAATAACACGCGGGAGCCAAATAAGCTATCAGGTGCAATTGAGAATGCCTCGCCACAATTCCGTAACCATGGGTACCTTCTTGCGCGACGGGAAAAGCATGCTCCTCGCTTATGACCAAGGTTTCGAGCACGGACCTTCTGTTGACTTTAACGACAAGAACGTAGATCCTTCGTACGTGATGGACATTGCCTCCAAGGGAGGATTCAACGGAATAGTGTTCCAGAAAGGCGTTGCAGAGAAATATTACGACGGCAAGGTTCCGCTGATCGTAAAGGTCAACGCAAAGTCTTCTCTTCCAAAGGGCGATCCCAACTCCAAACAGAACTGCTCCGTGGAATACGCTGTCACGTCTCTGGGCGCCCGTGCCATCGGTTACACGATTTATCTCGGCAGCCAGCTTGAGGGAGAAATGTTCCAAGAGTTCGGCGCGATCCAGGAAGAAGCGCACGAGCGTGGCGTTCCCGCCATAGCCTGGGTCTACCCGCGAGGTCAGGCAATCGCCAATGATTCCTCCAAAGAAATTGTCGCATATGCTGCCCGAGTCGGTCTGGAACTCGGCGCGGACGCGGTCAAAATCAAATACACCGGAGACCCGGAATCTTTCTCGTGGGCGGTCAAATCCGCGGGAAGAGCTCACGTCTTCATGTCCGGGGGTCCCAAAGCGCCGACTGATCAGGATTTCCTGAACCAAGTCAAGGGTGTCATTCAGGCTGGAGCGACCGGTCTTGCCGTCGGTAGAAACGTCTGGCAGAACGAAAATCCCGTCCAAATGGCAAATTACCTCAGGCAAATTATATTCGAAAAGAAAACAGTTGAATCTTTGGTCACTTCGTGACTAGCGTCAGGATATCCTCGTCCATCAGCCTGTGGGTAATCCCGACCTTCTGCCCTCCGAACTTTACGCTCCTTCCCCATATCTGGGCGTACTTCAGGTCTTCCTTCATTCTTCTGTGCAGTTTGTTGCACACGTCCAAAACGTTTGATCCGTTTTTCACTATCAGCGGCTCTTTCATGTCCGCTTCGAGCCCGCGGGGCTTCATGTAGACCCTGATGAAGTTGAGCCTCTGATAGATCTCTTCCTTCAGGGCTCCCATATTGATATTGGTCTCCGCCGAGACCGGCACGAACTTGTACTTGATCTTGCTCGTGATCTCGTTGATAAATCCCGCGTTTACTAGATCGACCTTGTTCATCACCGTAAGAGACGGGATGTAGACCCTGTTTCCAAGTAATACGTCGACCAGCTGCTCGTCGGTGATGTCTTCCCTGATTATCACCCTCGCGCTGTTCATGTCGTACACCCGGAGGATTTCTTTGACTAATTCCTCAGATATTTTCGTGAGCTTCACCTGGACGCTGACGGTTATCCCTCCCGAAGAAGTTTGCTCGATCACGACATTCGGCGGGCTTTCGTCTGCCCTAATCCCGATGTTCCTGAGCTCGCGCCTCAAAACATTGACCGCCTCTGGCTGGAATACGTCCACGACGAACAAAATCAGGTCAGCGTTCCTCGCAACTGAGAGCACTCTCTTTCCCAGTCCGCGCCCCGAAGACGCTCCTTCAATTATTCCCGGCAAGTCGAGAACCTGAATTCTGGCACCCCTATAATCCATCACTCCGGGGACAACCGTTAGCGTCGTGAATTGGTACGCGGCGACCTTTGATTTCGCGTTTGTTAGCCTGTTTAGTAGGGTTGACTTGCCCACGCTCGGAAGGCCAACCAGAACGACCGTTGCGTCTCCTGTTTTTTTCACGTCGTAGCCGATCGAACTGCCCCCGCCGCGCGAGGCCTGCTCTTCCTGCTCGCGTTTTAGTTTCGCTAGCTTCGCTTTCAGAAGGCCGATGTGGTGCTCTGTCTTTTTGTTGACCTGAGTCCTGTGTATGTCGTCCTCGATCTTTTTGATCTTCTCAGGAATGCCCAAATTTTCATTCTCCCGATTTTCTCAAAACTTCTTTGAAATGCAACAGCAACTTTCTCGACGTTTGACGAGGTATTCGTTGCGAGAAGACCTGATCTGAAGACCTGTACCCAAGACCTGCCCTAACTCGAAAGACATTAGCTAGCTCCACCCCTCCCCCTGGGGGGTACCCCCTCGTTTTCAATGATTAATTGCAATGAAACATTTGATATGATACAAATTTTGTATGTCAAGTAACCACCGCGACAGAATAAGGAATCTGGGTACAGAGAGAATTAAGGTGCAAAGGTACAGCGAGCTTCGTGAGAGACCAGACGTTCGATCGGAAATATAAGGACTAGCTAAATTAAGTAGTTAATTTGTTAAAGATCAACGTCGTTTTTTGATCAAAGCTTTCCAATTTCCCAGACCTTCGAAAAGACGTGCCTGTAACAGACAAATCCGATCACCATAAGCAATAGAGATGTACCGACTACGATCGCAAAGGACTCTGCTGAAAGAAAGCTCCCAGTGGAAATTACCTGCCTCAGAGAGTCAGCTATTTCGCTCAGCGGATTCAAAAGTATCCCCTGTGTAACTCCCGACGGAAATACAGTTCCGATTACGGAGATCGGATAAAACACGGTGCTCAAACCCAGAGTGAACAGCTGGACCCCCTCGGCGAAGACCCAGTACCTGTCTCCGCCCTGCGAGAACAGGTTGATGATTGCCGCGACGCCTCCCAGTCCCATAGAGACGACAAACATCAGAGGTATGATCGAGAGAGTCGCTAGAGAGGCCAGTTTCGGAATTGCTACAAGCGCAACGACCATTAGAATCGATCCGTAAATCGTTCCTCCGAGCCCTGCCGAGAGCATGTGAGCCCAAACGACTTCGTCGAGACTCAGCGGCAGGCTGAGGTAGTACTGCGAAACTCCCTGAGCCAAGCCAAGGTGAACCCTTCTGCCGACATCCAGCGCCGCCGCAAACATTCCCGCGACTATGACTCCTGGGACAAAGAAGACAAAATAGTCGAAATTCATCATGTTTGTGTAGACAAGACCTGCGACAAACATGTCGGAAATGTTTAGCGCGATCAGCGTTCCTATGAGCCACTTTGTCCTGAAAAAATAAGAGAGATCTATCAGAAGAACTCTGAACATCGCTTCCCGCTGCGAAATCACCTGTAATGTCACGACGACTTTACGCCTTCGACTACATGCGATATGAGAAACATTCCCGCAAACACCGTCCCCACGCATAGCGCTAGTACGACTGCTATGCCCAGTACCGGATTGATCAGAATGGACGTGTCCAGTCCGATCGAATATCGGAAGAGATCAGCTCCGTAAGTTACGGGGTTTGCAAGCGAAACGTCCGCTATGCCCCGGGTCATCGATGACAGTGGGTAATTCATCGTGCTGAAGCGTATCAAAAGCGCGCTGAGCGCGGCAACTATTGCGCTGTAAATGTCGAAAGATCTGAAGGCGACAACAGAAAGAGACACCATGAGTCCAATGATTCCTATCGTAATCAGAGTCAGGACTACAATCGAGGAAATTAGGGCAGCTCCCGAAAACAATCCGCTTAGGTACAGAACTATGATCAGTGGAGGCAGAACGTGAGACATGCTCACGATCACTCCCAGCATGACCTGCTCCAAAAAAAGCTCGTTTCGCTTTATCGGAAGAGAGAGTATGTAGCGTAGCCTACCTTCCTGAGCGCTCTCGACGAATCTCCTTCCGTTCCACGTGGCGACGTTGAAAGACGCGAGAATCAAAAGGCCAGTGCCGTAGTAATAATAGTAGTTGTCAAGCGAAACTACTAGCCTCGACAAAATTGCGCCATAAACGAAAAACTGGAATCCGAAGTAAATCCAGGGATAGACGACCCACCCTATCGAGTCGAATGCTTCTCTCAGATCAAAGCGTAGAAGTGTGGCGATCTCGGATTTGCTCATTTACCTCTGACCTTCAGTGTACTTTAAGAACACGTCATCGAGAGACGGCTCCGTCACCTTAATCGATCTCACCTTCACGCCTAAACTGTGCATACTGTCGGTCATGAGTGGTAACCAATCCTCGGATCTGTTAACCCTAACACTAATTTTATTGGAATCAACAATAGCGAGACCTTCCGTGCCGGGCAAAGTTCGAATTCGTTCCAGTTCTTCGGCTTCTGTGGCATCCGCGAATTCGAGGTCAACAATGTCGCCTCCCTTCACTGTGTCTTTGAGATTCTCGATCGAGTCCGTTACAAGATCGTGACCTCTTGCAAATATTGTGATGTGATCGGCGAGGTATTCCGCTTCCCTTACTTCGTTTGTGGCGACTATGACAGTCGATCCTTTTTCCTTGAGTTCGATTATCTTGTCCCATATCATTCTCTTGCCGTCTAGATCGACCATAGTTGTCGGTTCGTCGAATATCGCGAGCTTCGGACTATAGACGAAGAGCTTTGCAACTTCTAGTCTCTTTGCCTGTCCTCCGGAAAGATGCATGAACTTTGTATCTCTCGAATTCCAGAGCTCAAAGTCCTTCATTGTTTGCCGAACAATCTTCTCTCTTTCACCGCCATTTACGCCGTACATTGACGCGTGGAAGGAAAGAATGTGAGCGGGTTTGTGTCTCCAGAACCCCCGCGGATCTTGGAATGAGATCGAGGAAACCTGCCGAACGTTGAGCGGTTCCTTGACAATGTCGTAACCCATCACCAAGGCAGTACCGGAGGTCGGCCTTAGCACTGTGGAAATGAGCTGAAGGAAAGTCGTCTTCCCCGAGCCGTTTGGACCCAGTATGACGAGAATTTTTCCCTTCTTCACGTTCAGATTGAGTTTGTTCAGAGCAATCCTTTCTCCGTAGGACTTTGTTAATTCTCGAGTCGCGACCGCCCATTCTTCCATAGTCTCTTACCTTCATCGTAACTTCCTTGTTATCATTCACTTAGCGAAATGCCGAGCTAAATTCTGCTCCAGCAGCATATGCGACGGAATATCTCGACAATGTATCCGAGACGGAAAGGACTTTTGCGATATGATCTGATTTCAATTTATCGTTATCATGAATTTAGTCTTGGAACGTACTTCGTCGAGGCTGAGACGGTTCTTGAAACTCTATAATCCGATAACCCTAGCTCATCGATCAGATTAAGACTAATTGTCCGGCTTTAATCGCCGACAATTGCCTAGGCAGCCGAGTGTGATAACAAAAGGAATAGATTTCACATTAGACCGCAGATTTTAACATCATAAACGCTATTCAAGCTTCTAACTTGTGAGCCGCTTGCAGATGGTTCAGATAAATCCATTCTTCTATCGGGATTCCGCGTCCTTTCTCGACTTCGTTTTTCACATAGTTACATAGAGGGCACTCGTTTCGTTTTCGTGCTGCCATGCCAAATCGGTGAATCGCCGGGGTGGTGTGATTCTGTTCGGAATGTTTTTGTTTCCTCTGCTTTGGCGTCTCGGCCTCCATTTCCGTAAGATCTTGAGAATCGTTCAATTCATGGTCTACCATTCGCGAGTGCCTCATTTGATAACTTTTGGTCAGGTACGTCGTTGATTTTCAACCGGTTTCACGTCGGTTCCCTGTACTATGTCCTGATGTCGGCAGGCTTCGATTATTCTGCGTGCTTCGGGAGAGAGGAAGCGCTGCTTTGCTTCATGATCTTCAACTTTTGACAAGGACTGCGATTAGCCCTTTATCTCGGTATTTATTGACAAAGGCGCTCAAAACAGTACCACCAATCCGTATCCATCGGCGCTATATGGAACGAAGTCTAACGAAACAATCCGACTTGTTTTCTAAAATATGTCACCTGAATTCGAAGACAGAATAAGCTTTTAACTAGGGTTGACCTGCACGACGAAGCTATGAACGAAGTTAACTTGTCTTCGAATTCCGGAGAGATAAAGAAGAACGCGATTATTGCAAGAACCAAGCAGCTTCTGACCGATAATAAGAATTGGGAGATTAGCTGGGCGTGGGGCTCGAAAGTGGCTCCGGACGAGCTAAAAAATGAAAGAGAAAGTATGTTTTCAAAGTTCGCCGAAGATGTTTTGCTGATTTGTCGGGTGGAATCGCCACCCTAGATGCTGAAATAGGCCAATTAATAGAACAAAAAAGAAAAGCGAAGGGACTGAATTACTTCGCTTTTCCCCTGCTGCAGCATTGTCCCAGCTTCCAGTCCATGAATTACGGGCCAGAGCTCAGCCAGGTGACCTGAAATGATGCGTCGTTATCAGAGCTTCCATCAGGGACGCCGTAACCGTAGGATGATCCGAGCACCGATGGCTGGGCCTTTGCATATGCTAGGGTTTCTGTTTGGGGTGTCGGGCACAGCGCTGAACATTCTTGGTTGAACCCAAAGTTATAGTCGACCATCAATAGCCAGTAGACATTCGGGCCCCACCCTCCCAAGGGATGTGTGACGCCGCCGATTGTTGCGCTGGCGTCGAAAAATTGAACTTGATTGGTCTGTGTCAGTGCCAGAAATCCGTTAAAGTACGCAGATTCTGCAATCCACTCCGCCGAGTCCGTTTCAGCGCCAGCGACAGCAGTTGGAGCGCTCGTGTAGCTCTTGTGTGAGGTAAGATCCGTAATTGTTGTGCTGAAAAGTTGTTTCGCTGCGTTGTAAGTAACTTGAGCTGACATCACATCGCCTGCGCTAACGTTGAAGACCGAGTACGAGGGAGCAGGGTAGAACTCGTACCACGCGTAGTAATATGTCTGTCCGTAATAACAATCTGAAGATGTGCCAGTCTGCTCCACGGTCTGACTGACGAATCCATCTATCCCGACCCAGTCAGCCATATCATACCAAGTCTTCTCGTTATCTTGACACGATGAACCTGTAGAGCCGCCACCTTGGACTATCGCCGGTACTACCCACGAACCTTGGACTTCTGTTACTGTGCCTGGTGCGGCTTCCAAGTTGGAACAGCTCGATGAAGGTACACAGACAGCGTAGCCACCCCAGTTGTAGGAGGCTAAGCAATTACTGTCAGCCAAAGGGCACCCGTCGGGACCTGCAAATAAAGATCCAGATGTACTAGCAGGTACCATTGTATGCGAGAGATGGAAGGGCCTACTCGAGGCAGCTAGAGCGGAGCTAGCTGCGCCGGTTGAATTACTCTTGGAAGTTGCCACAGATGTTGCAAGTGCTCCGCTGACAAGTAGAATGGACAGAAGAGCAATTGACAGAAAACCAACTTTATTTCTTTTTGAAAAGAAATTTAGGAATGGCATTGATCCGCAAACAGTAGCCGATTATTTAACAATTCTGAGATTATAAAATACGGACATGGTTACGCCGCGCGATTTTCACGGACTGATCGTCCCGCCTGCTTTTTGACACGTGGGCGAATGGTAACTCCCAATTTGGCGCCTCTACGGTGATCATCTCTGAATGCCCAAGTAAGGCGCAATCGATTTTCATCCTTTCTTAGGTCAGGATCAAGATCAACGATCGGATAGTTTTCTTGTATTTCAACCAATATAACTAGAGGTCATGCATTATTATCAATTGGATAATGGTTCCATATGTTTAATGAAGTACTAGGCAGGGAAGTAAATGTTCCTGACGAGCCTATGAGGATTGTCAGCTTAAGTCCAGCGATAACAGAGATTCTCTTCAGGCTAGGCTTGGATGAAAAGGTGGTCGGCGTCAGCGCGTTTTGCGCTAGACCTTCGGAAGCGAGAAAGAAAAGGAAGTTTGGAAGTTACAGTACAGTAAACATAAAGCTTCTCGAAGCTGTGAAAACTGACCTTGTATTTGCCATAACTGGTTACCAGAGAAATCTTGCGCAAGAGCTATCGAGGAGTTTTACTGTCTATCCTTTGGAACTTCCGGTGTCGGTTGCAGGCATAGTTGATCTTGTGACTAAAGTGGGATTGGTAACCGAAGAGTGTGATAAGGCGCGAGAGCTGGCATCCGCGCTAATTGGAAGCTTGGCGGAGATGAGATCTCCGCGCGAAAAATTTCGGAAGGTCTATCTTGAGATAGATTTGGGAGGTCCTGTTTCTTTCGGCGCCTTTAGTTACATTACGGATGCCATTAATTTCATAGGTGCATACAGCGTATCTGAAAAAAAGCGAACGGAATGGTTGAGTGTCGACATCAATTCAATTCGAAGGGAGAACCCCGATGTTCTCATCTATGAAGCAAAAATGTATTCGCACTTTGACAATTCAAAGCTTGAAATGTTGATCAGAAAACGCGGATGGGATTCGCTCGACTTTTTTAAACGCAGAAATTACTTCCTGACACCGGGCCCCTTGGATTTCTTTGCTCATCACGGGCCAAGCTTCATTACCGAGGCGATGCCATGGCTAGTTCAAAAATTGGAGAATTTGAATCGATGACGGGACCCAGGTCGGAAGAAGTTTATCCAAAAAAACGATATCTGTCTGTAGTCCGACATTGCTTCCCTTTGGAATCTACGTATTGCTCCTTCAGGTATCGAATACGCCGCCATCGAATCATGAGGCGAGTGTATGAAAGCATGTGTATTGTGGACCGGCGGAAAGGATAGCTGCCTCGCTCTTCATCGCGCTCTTGATGAAGGAATATCTGTCGTTGGTCTCGTAACATTTGTTCCGGCAGACGGTCGAGATTTCAAAGCACATCCGAGAAAAGTCATTGAATGTCAAACGCGGGCGATGCAAATACCTCACGTCTTCCTTCCGATCGTTGAGCCGTACGAAAAGAGCTATGAAGATAAACTTGCGTTGCTCCGTGATGTGATCAATGTAGAAGGAATGATCAGCGGAGACATAGATCATGTTACGAACCTGCCCAACTGGATGGAACAAAGATGCACGAAAGTAGGTATCGACATGATTCGGCCTCTGTGGAAGAATGATCGCAAGGCTTTGATGAATGAGATTCTTGACCGACAGATTCAGGCTCAAATAACATGGATTAATGACACGAATATTCCTATTGCTTGGAAGGGTAGAATAATTGACCGATGTCTCCTAGATGAGCTATCGCGGATAACTGAAAGGACTGGCATAGATCTTTGCGGCGAGAATGGGGAGTACCATACTATGGTCACTAGAGCGCCAATCTTTGG
>JASHPO010000069.1 GCA_030038075.1 Nitrososphaerales archaeon
ATCAACGTTCATTGTTTGAATGACGATTCTAATAACTTTAGCCACTTGTTCTTTGAGCTAATACCAATTCCAGCTCTTTGTGAACGAACTATCGCTTGAAACTTTCGCCCGAAATGAAACACCTTTCTGATTCACCCTATAAAGAAACAGAATCCAAGCTTAGGCATCTTGGCTGACACGATTTTGCAGTTTTCCAATTCCTTCTATTTGGGCTTCAACTATATCGCCATCCTTCAGATACGGCGCACCTGTGAAGGCGGCTACGCCCAGCGGCGTGCCGGTTGAGATTATATCTCCCGGGCGAAGTGTCGTACCTTGCGAAGCATATTCCACTAGACTATCAACTTTGAAGACCATCTCCCCGATCACCGAATCCTGTCTAAGCGTCCCGTTGACAGATAGAGAGATTCTGGATTCATAGGGGTTCTTGAGTTCGTCAGTAGTCACCAGCCACGGTCCCATTGGAAAGGCGTTGTCCAGTCCTTTTCCTTTGACCCAATTTTGTCCAAACGAGTTCGGTTTCTCAGGCCACCCGATAGGAAATTGGAGATCTCGAAAGCTTACGTCGTTCGATATAGAATATCCGGCGACGTACTCCATTGCTTCATCTTTTCTGATGTACTTTCCTTTCCTGCCAATTATCACGGCTAGCTCCACTTCCCAGTCGACCTTCTTTGAAATTCTAGGAAGAAGAATCGGGTCACCAGGACCGATTATTGCGTTTCGGAACTTTGTGAAGAAGTACGGTTCGGAAGGAGGTTTGAGGTCATGCTCTTTGCTGTGAGAAAGATAATTTACCGCGGCGCAGTATATTTTCTCCGGTGATAGGATCGGGCTTTGGAGCTTCACGGAATTCAGCGCGGTAGGAGAGACGGCCGTTATCTCAGACTCCAAATCTTTTACTGCATCAACAAGTCCAAGGGATAGAAGTTCGTCTATTGTTTGAACATTTCTCAATTCCTCGACATTGAATTTCTCGGCGTAATCCCCGAGGTCGAAAATTGAATCATTCTTTACAATGCCGATTCTAGTTTTGTTCTGTTTTACGAAGTGAGCTAGTCTCATCGATTATCCACCCTAGTTCGGAGTCGATTCTTTTCCGTCCCTTTGTTAGGCTTATCGCAGCTCGATCTAGACTAAGGTTAGCAAGAGTTCCGGCTAGTGCGATTTACGCTACTGGACCGCGAGGCGCTTTATAGTTGCAGGTTCGGGGTTTTCAAGCTTCCCGCTGATCGATCCCAAAAGCTCTGAGGGGTTTGCGCTGGACCAGTGCTCGTGAACTATTTTCCAAGTACCGTCCTCCTTCGCAAAGATCACAGTTGCTCTAGTTCTTGTTTTGACAACCTTGCTCAATATCCCTATTCTGTGTAGTTCGTAAAACGTCGCGTAAGCGAAGTTTTGGAATATCTTGATGTCCAAATCCTCGATCTTGACCCTGTAGCTGCTGATCTGGCGCAAAATGTTCGAGAGGTAGTCCATCGCCTCCTCCCTGCGCATTTTGTTAAACGGCGGAAACCTCGAGAACATTGTGAAGTACCTCTTCGAGATGTGACGGAAGAACTGGCTTAGGTCCTTTGAATTCAGTCCGGCCATCATATCCGCGATAATTGTCCTGATCTCATTTTCGTTCATCTGCGCGGTCGTGCGGATTTTGCCCTTCGGGCTACGGTTGCATATCTTTTCTAGCTCCCTGACTCCCAGACTTGCCTTTACAGCGAACTTTGCGGTGCTGAACCTTTCCTCCGGATCATCAATCTTGGCAAGAGCTCTCGCATGTCTTTCGGAGAGTAGCTGGAGCAACCCTGTCACCTCTTCAGGTTCGCCCACTCCGTCGGGAAAGAGACGGAGCATCGAGATGTGCTGGGAAACGTACGAAGGAGATTTGTTCACCAGCGCCGCGATTTCGTCGATAGTCTTTCCTTTTAGGGCATTGAGCTTATGGAGCACGAGGGCCTTCTCGTAATCGGAGAAATCCTTCCTGTCGATGTTTTCCGAGAACGCCATTATTAGGGCGTCCTCGTCAGACGCTTTCACAATTTCCGCGTTTATGTCGCTCCAGCCCATCCTTTTTGCCGCGGCAAGCCTCCTGTTCCCGAAAATCACCTCATATCGCCCCGGCTTCGAAGGATGTTCTCTGAGCCTTATGGGGAAAAACTGCCCATGCCTTCCGAGTGACCTTGCGAGTTCCTCTATCTCCTGATCGGTTTTCAGTCGATGTGCGGGCGCATCTATCGTAGAAATGGGTACTTTTGTCACAACGACGCAGCGTGTGATTGTTTGGGGCAAATATTTCTGCTTATCTCCTGCGGCTTATTGAAAATTGTTGGCCAATCTTTGGATTTTGTATAATTTTCTATGAAAAATTCCTCTGAGTAATCAAAGAAATCAATTGTAGAGGAAGATCGCAAAGGCTAGTCCGAACAGGAGGGTTTTACTTGAGAAAAAAGAGGTCCTTTGTCTCGCTACAGGCTGACCATTGCCCGCTCACCGGGGTTTATGATCCTCTTTAGCAGTTCAAAGTTGTCTTCGTCCAGCATATCCCAGTCAGAGGAGAGCGTCTTTCCCTTCGAGGCGACTACTTTGCCGTCCTTCATCACCATTGATATCTTCGTTCTATCCTGTAGAATCGTGATGTCTTGCAACGGGTCTCCCTCTAGGATGAGAATATCGGCTTTCTTTCCTAGCTCCAAGGTTCCGATTTCTTTTTCCATCCTCATCAAATAAGAACCGTTCTTCGTCGCCATCGAGATTGTTTCCAAGGGAGAAAAGTTGCAGTCCTTTACGAAAAGTTCGAGGTCCTTCGCGTATAGGCCGTGCGGAATGTCCGATTGCCCGTAGTCTCCACCGGGAACAATTCTGATTCCGATCTTGTTGAGCTTCTGCATGTTCTCGACACACGAAGCGTATTCTTCCTCGTATGCCGCGGCCTTTTGGTACTCCGGATTGCCCCAATCCTGATGATTCAGATGCCAAACAAAACCCAACGCCGGACATACAGCCAGCGGCGGCTTTTCTTTGTAGAGTTGCCAGCATTCGTCGGTCAAGTACGAGGAGTGATTTATGATGTTGATTCCCGCAGCGAGACAATTTCTTACCGCGGTCGAATTTCTGCAGTGAGCCATGCTGAGCCTGTCCCACCTTTTGACCTCCTTGGCCAGCGAATCAATCTCGTCGAAAGTCATTACTTCGCGCTCCCTCCTGCAGTCGTGGAAGTACTGGTGATAATTTCCGATGAAACCTCCGTCCCCGCTGGGATAGATCTTTACAATTTGAGCCCCGTCCTTCATCACTTTCCGGGCTGCTTTGAGGGTTTCAAGAGGTCCGTCAGCAACTAGGCCGAGGCCCTCGACTTTGGGCCACCACGAAGGAGCCCAATCGGTGTATCCTCCAGTGCTGGTTATTTCTCTGCTGGACGGTATTATCCTAGGACCCGAGAATATTCCCTTATCAACGGCCTGTTTTACCCAGAAATCAATATTGTGCCCCGAACCCGCGCCGACAACGCTGGTGTAGCCGCATTTGAGCGCCATTGCACATGCCCTAACCGCGGAGAGTATCATCCACTGCGCGGGGCGCGCAATGTCGATGTCGGATTGTGCGCCTGTGGCGTATTCCGTGTCGAGAAACATGTGAAAGTGGCTCTCCACCATGCCCGGCATGACCGTCTTGCCAGATGCGTCAATCGTCTTTGCGTGAGCGAAGCTTCCAATTTCACCCGCTTTCCGAATGGCGACTATACGGTCGCCCTGGATTGCAATTGATGTATTCCTCAGCGGTTCTTTTCCGGTACCATCGATCAATGTTGCGTCGTTAATCAGGACACGTCTTTCTTGTTCTGGTCTGGAGGACAACTCATCGCTCCCTGTCTTTGTACGGTCATAAGCTGAAGATAATCCTTGCTATAACTAGTTTTAGCCGGTCTTTCCTGACCTTTCTTTTTCCCGCGAGAAAATCAATAGAAAAGAAATCTGACTCTCGGTTTAGTAACCCATAAAATGATTTGATTAAAAATTATCCGGAAGTTTTAGTCTTGGAGAAAAAACTTATCTCAGTTGAATCTGCACTCCAGCCGATTCGTCCGTACTACTCCCAGGCGGTTAGCGTCCAAGACCCAAAGAGACTCATCTTCGTCTCAGGCCAAACGTGGGACCCCAAACTCGGAGGCGCTGCAAGGGGAGACGCCGCTTTACAGGCGGAGTTTGCTCTAAATCAAATCAAGATTATTCTGGAATCGGAAGGAGCGAGTATGGATGATGTCGTCAAAGTTACTGTCTACGTCAGAAACCTCGAACAGCTCGACCAGATAGCGACCGCACGCTACAAGCATTTTTCACGCTCGCCGCCGGCTTCAGTTATTGTAGAAGTCGCAAAGCTCTGGCACCCGGACCTGCTTGTCGAGATCGAGGCAATCGCTGCTGTGGGATAGGAATGTTTCTATCCAAACAATGAAATGTAAGAAAACTAAAGGAGAAAGTGAAAATTCATGGCACAGATGTTCATCGAGGGAAAATGGGTAGACTCGGAGAGTAGAGAAACTCTCAAGGCGGTAAATCCTGCAACATCCGAGACCTTGGACACTTTTCCGAGGGGAACGCGCGAGGATGCCCGCAGGGCAATTGACGCTGCCTTCGCCGCAAAGTCCAAGGCGGAGGAAATGAGCGCTTGGGAAAGATCCAAGATACTCTACAAAGTAGCGCAGCTCTTGGAGCAACACTCCTCCGAGATGTCGAGGCTCATCGCTCTAAATGTCGGAAAGCCGATCGCCGACTCTGAAGCTGAAACGGCGAGGGCAGTTCTCGTACTCACCTTCGCGGCCGAGGAGGCAAAGCGGCTCTATGGCCAGACGATACCGCTTGACTCGCACCCGTTTCCTCCGGGGAACAAGAACCGTCTGGGGTTCACGTTGCGCGAACCGATCGGAGTCGTGGGCGCAATTTCTCCATTTAATTTCCCCCTGAACTTGCTTTTGCACAAGGTCGCTCCCGCAATCGCCGCGGGTAATACCGTTGTGGCAAAACCGCCCAGCGACGGCCCACTGCCAGGAATCACTATCGCCAAACTGTTCGAAGAGGCCGGGTTGCCGCCAGGTATATTGAACGTAGTGACCGGATCGGGCTCTGAAGTGGGAATGGAAATCGTAGAGAGCTCCAAGGTAGATGCCATCAGTTTCACCGGAGACACTGGGACGGGGAGGCTCATCGCGGAAAAGGCCGCAGCCACGAACAAAAGAACAATCCTGGAGCTCGGTGGCCACGACCCTATGCTAATCCTCGACGACGCCGATCTTGAAAAGGCAGCAAAGGCCGCCGCTGTTGGGGTTTTTGGCTACTCTGGACAGGTTTGCACGGCGACAAAGCGGCTCATAGTCGAAAACGCGGCAAAGGACAGGTTCGTCAAAGTATTTTCCGAGGTCGTGAGAAATCTCAAGGTTGGAAATCCGCTAGAGAGAACGACGAATGTGGGTCCGGTGATCAACCAGTCGGGTCTGGACAAGATACAGGATCTCGTTGGTGATGCGTTAGACGATGGCGCTGTGCTGGTGGAGGGAGGAAAAAGGTTAGATTCTACAGAGTATTCGCGTGGATTTTTCTTCGCGCCTACTTTGCTGGACAAGGTGAGCCCTGACATGCAAATTGCGCAGAAGGAGATTTTCGGGCCGGTTGCGCCAGTCATTCGTGCAGACGATGATTCTGACGCCGTTGCGAAGGCAAACAGCACAGTCTACGGCCTGCAGGCATCCATTTTCACTACGAACATGGCGCGGGGGCTAAAGCTTGCAAAGAAGATCAAGGTAGGAGCTGTACTGATCAACGACCGCACGAACGTCCGCTGGGACAACGCCCCGTTCGGTGGAATAAAGAGAAGCGGACTCGGAAGGGAGGGAGTGAGTCTCGCGATAACAGAGCTAACCGAACTAAAGTTCGTGGTGGCAAACCTCGACTAGAAGCACATGATGTTTCGTGCGAACGGCGCCTCCCACAACGTGGAACTCTCGGGGCGCGACAATGACGGGACCGTGATTTTCATTCATGGAATAGGGGCCGATCTCAGGCTCTGGGAGGAAGTCGTGCCGTATTTCGAAGGAAAATACCGGGTGATAGCGTACGATCTCAGGGGATCGGGAAAATCCGAATTTCCGAGCTCTGCCCGCCTGTCCGTTGGGCTGTGGGCGGATGATCTGGACTCCCTGATGACCGCCCTAAAGGTGAAGAGCGCGCATCTCGTCGGGTGGTCGCTGGGCGGGATGATCGCCATGGAAATGTACTTCAAATCCCCGAAGAAAGTGACGTCTCTTATTCCAGTGGGGTCGACTCCCAAGCTCCAGCCCGCCGCAGCCGAGCTCTTTCGACAGAGGGCAAAGCTGGCTGAAAGCGAGGGGATGAAGACCCTTGTTGAAAAGACGTTTCAGACTACAGAGGCCGCGTTTGCCCCATCGGCGCGATCCGAGCATCCGGAAAAAGTGAGAAAATTTCGAGCAATGCTTGAAAATCACAACAAGGACAGCTACGCAGCGATAGCGCGGGCGATTGCGGAAGTAGATCAAACAAGTAGAATGTCGGAAATACTGGCCCCAACGCTAATCATCGTCGGGCAGTACGATGCAAGAACTCCTCTTCAAGATTCTGAAATGATGTGCATGCAGATTGCAAATTCGTACATGAAGATAATTCCGGACTGCGGCCATTTCTACCCCATGGAAAAGCCCGAAGCCTTGAGTAATATCATTCTGGATTACTTGGAAAGCTTGGCTGAGCTTTAAATCGGACTATCATCACCCGGGTGATTCATAGTTTGCTCCAAATTTTTCGCCGAAAGCTACCTCGCTCAAGGGTTTGCGATTTTTCCTGAATCCACTCAATGTTCTCTTGGGGTAACCGAATGGAACGATGGTTAGAAGATACAGGTTCTTGGGGATCGAAAGCAGCTTCTTCACCCTCTCCCTGTTGATCGTCCCGACCCAGGAGCATCCCAATCCGTCTGACCAGGCCTGAATCGCCATATTCTGGACTGCCCTCGCTCCGTCTATCCTGTGCCATTTATTGGAAGGATTCGTGACAACGGCTATCGCGAAAGAGGCGAAGCGGATGTGCTCGCCCGTTTTTGAGAGTTCTGTGAGTTTTTCTAGTGTCGCCCGGTCTTTGATAACGATAAAGTACCAGGTCTGCCTGTTGTGAGCGCTCGCCGTTGATCTAGCGGCTTCGACTATCCTGCGAATGACGGCATCCGGTGCTTTGGCTCCATGCTTGTAATCCCTGACGGTTAGGACGCTGGTTATCGCTTCGCTGATTTGCATGGTCAATCCTCATTGGCGACGGGGTTTACTATTTTTAGCGTTGCATTTTCGACGAGACCGTATTCAGTTATCTTGAGTTCGGGTATGTGCGGGTCAGCCATTCCCATCAAGGTGAGAAAGGGAGAATTCAGCTTGCAGCCCAGTTCGTCCTTGACAATCTGAAGCATACAAGCTAATTCTTTTGACAGTTCCTCATGGGATTTCTCGGACGCAATTCCCAGTATATGGAGCCGAACCTCCGAGACAACCTTTCCGCCATTTGCGACAGCAAAGCCTCCGCCCATTTCGGCTATCCTGTTGATCGCGAGCGCCATATCAGCGGTCGTCGTGCCTACCGAGATCACGTTTTCGGGCACGGGTGCGATGGACTGGGCTATCGCGCCGGAGCGCAGGTTGAATCCCGAAATGAAAGCGTTGCCAATCCGGCCGTGGCCGTATCTTTCTACGAGAGATACGTGGAGCACGTCGGAGCCTACATCGGAAAGTACAGCTCCATCTGAGACCACAAGTTCAGAATAGCTTCTTCCGGAAGTAATCTGTCCTTCCAATGCTACAATGACGTGAACCTTGACTCTCGATCCGGAAGCACTTACGGCAAGGTCCTTTTCTTTGATTTTCTTTCGAAGGCGAATCGTGTTCTTCATGAACTTTGGATAGGCTCGCAATTTGTGTGGAGAATCCGCTTCGCCATTTTCTATCACCTGCCTTCCATTCGCAATTACAGTGTCCACTCGAAAGTCAGAAAGATCCTTCACAAAAATAACATCAGCTAGTGTTCCGGCGGTGATGCTTCCCAATTCAGATTCTAAGTTGTAAAATCTTGCCGGGTTGACTGTCGCCATTTGCAAGGCTTGCACAGGTGATACGCCGCTCGCGATCGCTTTTCTTACAGCGTGATCGATGTGGCCATTCGAGCCGAGATGGATGGGGTCAATTTCGTCTGTGCAAAGGAAAAAACGGCCCGGGTCCATTTTGTATTGAGTGATCGCCTTTATCACCTCCGACAGGTTTGTCGCGGCAGATCCCTCTCGTATCGCGATCTTCAGTCCCGCGCGAACTTTCTGAACTGCTTCGTCCGCGCTCTTTGATTCGTGATCCGAGGCAGAAGGGACAAGCGCCATAAATGAGGCGATGTTCTCACTTGAAAACCCGATCACGTGACCGCAGAGCGCGAGATTTTTCGCGCGAGCTTTTTTCAAGATTTTCCTGATTGTAGTGTTTGAAAGCATCTGGTCCTGAACTTCGCACAGGCCTCTCGTCTCGTCCCAGTCCAAAACATTCAGCAAATCCTTCTCTGATATGTTGCCGGTGTTTCCATACGGACTGTTCTGCAGCAGTGCCATCATCGGTACTTTGAATATTATTTTGAGCGGAGTTTTCTTTGCTTCCGAAAGCGCAAAGCGGAGTGCTCGTAATCCACCTGTTACGGCATACTCGTAAAAGTCGGTCGCGACAGCTGTCGTTCCGCGTCTGAGCAGGGCGATTGAGAGGTTGGTAGGAGTCAAGCACGTGGGACCAGCGTGGTAGTGAAAGTCGATCAGTCCGGGCGCGATGTATTTTCCTTCGGCGTCTATAATCTTGGTCTTTGCGCCAGCGAGTTCACGAGCCTCGTCACTGACGAGAGCTATTCTGTCACGGACGATTGCTACGCTTGCCTGGTATATCTCGGATGAATTGACGTTGACAAGATTTGCATCTTTGATTACAATGTCGGGCTCGATCTTTTGCGAATGAACTAGATGGCTGGAGTTTTTTGTCAAAAAGTCAACTCTTGGACGGTGCTCGAAGTTTGAGAGCAAATTCTTATTTATGAACTCTCATACGCGAAGAAAAACGACCTACAAATGTCCTACGGCAGGAATGCGTACGATTGGAGAATGGGCGTTAACATCGACAGAATGAGAAAGGAACGCCTTGCAAAAGCCCAGAAGCAAATGAAGGAAAAAGACCTTGATGCTCTAATCCTTCTTGATCTTGCGAACGTCCGATACACGACGAGCACCGCAACACCGCCTTGGATGATCAGAGTGCCAGGCTGGAGATATGCGCTCTTGGTTCGCGATCACATTCCGCTACTCTACGAGCATGGAGATATTCAGTACACGATGCTCGAAGAAGCCCCGTGGCTCGAGAGCAACATAAAATCAGCGATCGTCTGGTTGAGGGGATCGACGGGAGCGTGGCCCGAGACGATTGCAAAGCGCTGGGCGGAAGACATCAAGAAAGAGCTTCAGAGCAGAGGTGTCAGCGGCGGAAAAATTGGTCTGGACATCCATGACGGCTACGCCCTGAGAGGACTAAAGTCGGTTGGAATCGAGCCCGTTGACGGTCAGACTGCAATGGTTGATGCCAGGAAGATCAAAACGCAAGACGAGGTCGAGTGCTTGAACATTGCGTGCGCAATCTCAGAGGCGGTCTTCCACGAAGTAAAGCAATCGATCAAACCCGGAGTGACAGAGAGAGAGCTCGTCGGAGTCGGGTCAAAAGTTGCTTGGTCGCTCGGCGTTGACGACATTATCGGGTTCACCGTTTGCTCGGGGCATTACGGCTGGCCGAATTTCAAGTTCCACACAGACCGAATGGTTAGGCCCGGCGAGACTGTGACTTTCGATTGCGGCGGGCTAGCTTGGAACGGATATCTCGCCGATTGGTACCGGGTCTTTAGCTGCGGGCAGCCGAGCCAGAAGCAGAAGGATTACTACCGAAGGACGTACGATTGGTTGTATGCTGCGATAAAGGCTATCAAGCCGGGAGTAACCACTGCTGAACTGGCCGAAAAGTGGCCGGATTCGACCAAAGAGTGGGGTTACAGAAACGAGTGGGAGGCGATTGCAAACCAGTGGGGTCACGGCATCGGCCTGTCGCTGTATGAGCCGCCCAACATTAGCAGGGCCTTTTCGTTCGAGTTTCCTCAGAAGATCGAGGAGAACATGACATTCGCCGTGGAAACACAGGACGGAAGACCGCACGACGGCGGAGTAAGAATCGAGGAAATGGTCCGAGTAACGTCTGGCGGGTGCGAAGTTCTCACAAAGTGGCCCTCCGAGGAAATCACCGTCGTGGATATCTGATTAGACCGCACAGTATATTTTCTCTATCCGCTGTACATCATGGCGGGTGGAATCTTGAGCGAAGTTTGCCCGAAATGCAAGGAGAAATTTGACGCGGTTGAGTACGTCAGAGTCGGCTCGATCCCTTTTGCAAAATACATTCACAAGTTCGGCGCGCCGGAATCCACGTACGTTCAGACCTGTTATGTCAGGGTCGTAACCAAAGACGATGCCACAGTTGCAAAAAAACTTTCTAATGAAAAGGAAGATTTTCTCGATCCGGATTCAATGCGTTAGATTAACGCGTGGAGCAAACCAAAGACGGCGATAGACGCCCACAAGACGTTTAGAGCAAATGGCTGCCAGACCTTTTTCAGAAAAGAGATCGACGCAATTCCGAAAGACCCGGTCAAATTGAGAATCTGATAGACTAGGATTTCCTGTTTGTTCAGACCGGGGTACAAAGTGACTAGAACATAAGCACCGACAATCGTGCAGGTCCCGTACCACCCAAAGATTTCGTAAAAGGAGTGCGGCTTGGCCCTTTGCAGTTTTCCATTTGTCGCCTTCGCATCATCGGTCATTTTTCCACTCTACTTTGGTCCAACTACTTTGCCAAAATATTTCTCGTATGTGGATTTTCTCTCAAAAATCTCGGGGGTCGCGAAAATGTCCACGTAGCGCATGGCCGTTTGCATTCCAACGCACGTCGGTTCGTAACCCCGTTCTTGGGCGAGGGGATTGAGCCATATTATCTTGTTTGCTCTTCTCTTCAATTCTTTCATGCTTGTTTCCAACGCCTCCGGTTCTCCTAAATCCCAGCCGTCGCTGATGATGAGCACCGTTGTCCTGTGATCTATTAGAGCGGGATAATTCTTCAGCAGCGTCTCAAAGCAGTACCCGATTCTCGTTCCGCTACCCCAAATTGAAACCATCTTTGCGATTTTGGTCGCAACCATGTTCATGTCTAACCCCGTGAACATTGGAGTTATTCTTTCAAGGCGTGTACTGAATAGAAAGATTTCGCAGCGGCGCGTGAGATCTTTCAAAAGGTGGAAGATCAAGTAGTATCTCTGAGTCTCGAGCTCCATGGAGCCGCTCACGTCGGCAAGAATTACGAATTTGGAGTGGCTCACGCTCTTCCTGACTTTTTCAAGATCGAGAATCAGACCTCCGCGGCCGATGGATTTTCTCATTGAGATTTTGAGACTCGCCCTGCCCTCGAAATCAATAACGTTCCTTTGACCGGGTCTAGTAGCCATCCTTCTTGAGAATCTCCTCGCTAGTCTCCTGAGGCGCCGGATTTCGTCCTGCTCGACGATTAGCATAACGTCGTTTGAGAGACGCTCGACTGCACTGTAGAATGCGACGGATCGCTTTTCCTCTGCTCCCTCTTCGTTTCCGCTTGGGGCGTTCTCTTTCTCCACGTTTTGAGTAAATGGGGATTCTCTGCTTTCCTGCGGATTTCTCCATTCCTCCGGAAAGTCCACGGCGACTTTGCACTCCCTGCTCGAAAATTTCGCCCAGAACGCCTCAAACAAAGCATCAAAAGTCCTGTAGTGTCTGACATCCTTGACGAGGGAGCTTCGCAGCGAAAAATAGAACTGTTTTTTGTCGAAGATATCGATGGTGTCGACGGCGCGCGAAGCGTCCAAAAGTTCTGCTAAACCGACCGGGACGTTTGCCCTGCGGAGCTCTTCACAGAATTTAGCAAGGTTTGTTCGCAGGGTTTTATGCTGTGTAAGAAGCGTGGACATCAAATACGCCGTCTATTTCTTGACTTTTGCCAGGATAGTCTCAAGCTCTTTCGTGTTAATCTTCTCGATATCTTCGCGATTCTTCAGTATGCAGCTCAGCGTGCTTTCTGCGGTGCGCGCGTCCAGATCATCCCTGTTTAGCAAAATCAATGCCTGCGCCCAGTCCAGAGTTTCCGCCACTCCCGGTCTCTTGATCAGATTCTCGGTATTTCTGATCTCGTGCATAAAGCCTGCCAGTTCTTTCGCGAGTTTTGCCTTCAGGGCCGGGACTTTGAGCTCCAAAATAGCGCTCTCTTTCTCAACAGTGGGATAGTCTATGTAGAGATAGAGGCAGCGCCTTCGGATGCCGTCTCCGAGCTCCCTCGTTCGATTTGAGGTGAGAATGGTGATCGGCCGCTGCTTTGACTTGATCGTGCCTATTTCTGGAATTGTGACCTGAAATTCCGCCAGAAATTCCAGAAGAAAGCCTTCGAACTCTTCGTCCGCGCGATCGACTTCGTCTATCAGGAGCACTGGCGGTTTTGGGGAATCGTGGAGGACTGCTCGGAGGAGCGGCCTCTTCAAGAGATACTTTTCGTCGTATACCTTGGATTCAATGTCCTGTTCGCTCTTGCCTTCTTCGATTCGAATCTTTAGCAGCTGCCGCAAGTAATCCCACTCGTAGACCGACGTATTCACGTCAAGACCCTCATAGCACTGGAGCCTTATCAGGTCAGTGCGCA
>JASHPO010000070.1 GCA_030038075.1 Nitrososphaerales archaeon
GCCCTAATGTCCGCGGCGATGACGGGAATTGGAGGATATATTCTCATCAGGATGCTTACTCTGATATTGCCGGGTGAATACGTAGCTATCGGCATCGGTTTGGCCGTTTGGGGCATAGTGACGATGTTTTACGGAGGCGTCATGGCGCTTGTCCAAGACGATTTCAAGATGCTTCTTGCATATTCTAGCATCAGCCAGATGGGCTACATTATTTTCGGAATCGCAACTGCGACGCAGCTGGGAGTGGGCGGATCAGTTTTTCAATTCGTCAGTCACGCGACCTCGAAGGCTTTGCTCTTCATGGTTGCCGGCGTCATAATGGTTCAAACTGGAGGTTTGAAGGACATCAGAAAAATGGGTGGTCTGACGATGCGGCTACCCATTACGGCTACTTGCGCTATGATAGGATTTTTGGGGCTATTGGGTTTTCCTGAGACCAATGGTTTCCAGAGCGAGTGGCTGATCTTCGCCGGAGGATTACAGCTAGGTAGCCAAGGAGGAATCGTAGGAAGTTCTTGGCTCGTGCTCAGCGCGTTGGCGGTTATTGCCACTATTGTAACTGCGGCCTACGCTCTCTGGGCCATGAAGCGGATTTTCTTTGGTCCATTACCCGAGCATCTCAGCAATATCAAGGAGGCTCCCGCGTACATGCTCGCGCCTATAGTTTTGCTGGCCGCGCTCACGATAATTCTTGGAGTTGATCCTGGACTCATCGATAATCCACTGTTCGCTACCCTTGGTCACTTGATTCCCCCACTGAGATGAGAAAATGCCAAACACCATTATCAATCTGATACCCAACCTGATTTGGATCGTACCTATTGCAGGAGCAGTTCTGAGCGTCGCCGGTGCGAGAGCAGGCGGACAGATACGCAACGTCATAGCGGTCGTAGCGAGTCTTATAGCTGCGCTTTTGGCTACCTCGCTCTTCTTTCTTAGTAATTTCACCCAATATACATTGACTGGGAATATTGATGATATCACAACGACGTGGATACCAGCTCTGAAGCTTACTGCGGGGGTACTCGTCGATCCCCTGACTGCAGTGCTTGCGGTTGCAATTTCGTGGATCAGTTTTCTGATAATGGTTTACAGCCTGGGATACATGAAGGGCGAGAAGAATCTTACCCGATACTATTTCCTCATGAATTTTTTCATCGGTAACATGCTCTTGATTATAATGTCGGACAATTTCCTGCAGCTTTTTCTCGGCTGGGAGGGAGTTGGGTACTGTAGCTACGCGCTGATCGGATTTTGGCACACGGACGAAGATGAGCATTGGGTTGGCACAATTGGCGAAAAGACTCTAAACGTTCCAGAAGCGTATTCGCCAAGTCAAGCCGGACTGAAGTCATTCGTGATGACGAGAGCTGGCGACGTAGCTTTCCTAATCGGGATACTCTTGATATTCGCCTACGCTCGTACTTTCAACTTCCTCGATCTTTACCACGCTCTAAGTGGAACGACGAGTTGGGCGACGAGCCTCGAATCGGCAGGGCTCTTTATTCCCAGCGCCGTCCTGATTTTCGGAGGAGCGATTGGCAAGTCCGCGCAATTCCCGTTGCACGAATGGCTTCCTGATGCTATGGCGGGTCCGACGTCAGTCTCCGCTTTGATCCACGCCGCGACGATGGTCAACGCAGGTGTTTTCCTGATAGGAACTGTCGGTCCTCTTTACGTCGCTGCCGCACAAGGGTTGTCGCTCACCTACCCCTTCTTTCTGACGGTCGCGATAATCGGCGGATTCACCGCTTTCCTTGCGGCATCGCAAGCGATGGTTCTGGACGAGCTGAAGAAAGTGCTTGCGTATTCTACAGTCTCGCAAATTGGGTACATGATGCTTGGGCTTGGGGTTGCAGGTCTCTCAACACAGTCTAACTTCGTTTTTGGCTTCACGGGCGCTTTCTTTCATCTCATAAGTCAGGCCTTATTCAAGGCGGGCTTGTTCATGTGCGCTGGCTGGTTGCTCCACGTCAGCGGATCGAAGTACATGAAAGACATGGGAGGATTGAGGAAGAAAATTCCAATCACCTTTATTTCTATGCTCATCGTGGCATTGTCTCTCGCTGGAATTATTCCCTTCAGTGGTTTTTGGAGCAAAGACGCGATCTTAAGCGCGGCAGCACACGCAGGTGACGCCGGAATCGCGCTTTATGTGCTAGGCGTAATCACCGCCATGATGACAGCGTTCTACAGCGTGCGAATAATCGGGCTTGTCTTTTTTGGTGAGAAGAGTGCGAACATCCAGAAAATAGACGAACGAGGACACGAGATGCACGAACCTCCACTATCAATGATGATTCCGATTGTAATCTTAGCTGGGGCTACACTCGTAATTGGAATTTTGGCGCCCTTCTGGTTTGAGCCGCACCTGGGTAATTTGTTTTCGTCTTATCTTTCGTACTTCGACATCAATTCGCCATACTCGCTCAATCTGGCGGCAGATATCATCCCGATCGGGATTAGTCTAGCTCTAGCCCTGATAGGAGCATTCATAGCCTATATCACATACATTAGAAAAGCCATCGAACCCCAAGCGGTTGTGGGCACAAGCGGGTTCGTCTATTCATTTTACAACTTTTTTGCTCATCGCTGGTACATCAACGCGCTGTACTATCGAGGACTGGTCTACCCGATACGGAGCGCGAGCAACTGGCTCTTCCAATCATTCGAGGAGAAAATAATTCAACCGATAAACATCGGTGCCACTGATGTGGGGGGAGAAATGTCCGATAGTCTGCGAAAACTCCAGTCGGGAATCGAAGAAGAGTACGTCCTTGCGTTCGGAATCGGTATTGCGCTCATAATTGTGCTGCTCGTAGTCTTTGGACAGGGTCTGTTGTGATTTGATAGAAACTGAATCCTTTCCACTGATCTTGTCCCTGCTGCTTTCGGCGGTGGCGTTGATTACAGTTCTCCTTGCGGTGAAGGGTAACAAATACTCTAATATTGCTGCAGCTGTGGCGACAGCGGGTTTCGGTGTTGGAATTCTCCTACTCATTTCTCAGGGACTAGGCTTTTTCGGTTCGATGAATTTTCCGACCACGACGACAATACTTGCCTCTGACTGGGTATCGATATTGTTCGGAGTCGCGGTTCTCTCCGCTTCGTTTCTGGTGGGATTGACCGCAAAGAGCTACATGAAGGATTCGCCTAACATATCCACTTTCTACTCGCTACTGGTATTTACCACAATTGGAGCACTGCTCCTTACATTCGCGACCGATCTTCTGATGATGTTCGTAGCTTGGGAGCTGATGAGCATTCCAAGTTACGTTCTAACCGGGTTTAGAAAGAAGAGCCCCGAATCCAACGAGGCTTCAGTGAAGTATTTCATAATTAGTGCATTTGCGTCAGGAGTTCTGCTATACGGGATCTCTCTGATCTATCTGTTGACAGGTTCTACAAACATCTACGTCATCTTGTCCAAAGCCTCCGGATCTCAACCAATCGCTCTCATAGCTTTGACTTTCGTTCTAGCCGGCTTTGGAATCAAATTGGCGGCAGTCCCATTCCACATGTGGATTCCAGACGCTTATCAGGGCGCTCCGACAATTGTCAGCAGTCTCCTATCCGCAGGGACAAAAGTGGCGACTTTCGCGCCGGCCGCTAGGATTTTTTTCACAATCTTTTCCTCTAGCGCTTACCAAGCGGACTGGAGCATTACTTTTGCAGTATTGGCAGTTCTCTCAATGACATTGGGCAATTTCGCCGCTCTCACACAGAGAAGCGTCACGCGGATACTCGCGTACTCGAGCATTGGGCAGGCAGGATATATTTTCATCGGCTTCGCGGCGGGAGGCGTTCAAGGTCTCACCGGATCATTTTTTCATATTCTCAACTACGCCATCATGCAGAGCGGCGCGTTCCTTGCGGCTGCTGTGATTATTAGCCAAACTGGATCTGACGATATCTCTTCATTTGACGGCATTGGAAACCGACTAAAAGTCGCTCCCCTAGTTCTCACACTTTCTCTTCTAGCTCTAGGAGGTTTCCCACCACTCAACGGCTTCTGGAGCAAGCTGGTTCTATTCTACGCTGCAATAAATGCGAATCTGGGTTGGCTTGCAATAATTGCCATAATTAACAGCTTTGCCTCAGTTGCTTTCTACGTGAAAATAGTTAAACACATGTATGTTGACAAAGAGACGAACCTTTCGACTCTTACCGAGTCAAACGGCTTCAAGGCGGCTTTGATAATTGCTGCAATTTTGATTGTCGCGATAGGAATTTACCCATACCCGTTCTTGCAGTTCGCAAGTACAACTGCTAGCTCATTTTTGGCACATGGTTGAGCTCAGCTCAAAACCTTCTTCTGACTGCAAAGTCAGCCAACTCTTCCAATCTCTTTTTAGATTCCGAATCCTGCAGATACAGGAGGCTGCTTTTTGCTCTGAGGGCGAATTCATAAGACATTTTTTGCAAGACTGATTGTTCAACTCCTAAGGCGTGCTCAAGCGCATCACCGTGATTCCAGTCTAGAAGATCGTCCTGCATTTGATAGGCGATTCCTAAGTTGAGTCCAAAGTCTGACATTGACTCGATAGTCTGCTGTTTTGCTCCGGCGAGCATTGCTCCAATTCTTGCCGAGCTTTGAAATAGCGAAGCAGTCTTATTTGAAATAATTGAAACATAGTCTTCGATAGAGAGCTTATTACCCTTTGCTTCAATTTTGAACTCTGAGTATTCGCCCTCGCTCATCCGCAAAACCGATTTCGATAGTTCTCTACCAATTCGGGAGTCAGGATACTGGGAGGCAATATCAAGTATTATGCCTAGAACGAAATCTGCAGAGAGAATAGAAGGATTTACTCCGTACTTCTCGTGGAATGCGCTGCGATCTCTTCTGACTTCGTCTTTATCGATAATGTCATCATGAATAATCGATTCGGTATGCAGCAACTCCACGGCAATGGCTGCAGGCATGGGATTGTCAGTTAGCGTATTTCCGCTGCCTATCGCATCGTAGCATAGCAATACAATCAGAGGTCTGACGCGCTTTCCGCCTTGAAGAGCGTAGTTCAGTGGTTCATAGAAAGTAGAGTTTGAAAATCTCCCCAAGACATCGGAGATAGCGTGCTCTATTCTCGTATGGTAATGAAGAGTTTTTGATTTGAAATAAGAAGCAAACTCTGCATCGTCGAGTTCCAATAACTTGGCATTCCCCGATTATAAATCGAATGCTTCCTATTCTATATATCAATCTTCGCACAAGAATTGTCAAAATAGAAAGAATCTTCTATTCTGACAGGCCAACTATGCCTTAATTTTTGTGAACATCGCCAAGTATCGTGATCGCTTTCCGTAATGAAATCAAAGCTTCTTTGAAAAATGAAAGATGCTCCGGGCGGGAATTTCATTCTCGGGCAACGTAAGTTCGTGCTCAACTTGAGAAAATTTGAACCCGCGATCACTGCCTCGAAAGGGCAGTATGCTTGACCGGACTACACCACCGGAGCTCTTCAAATTCGATGTTGGAAACGCACAATTTAAGCGCTTTTACCCAGAAGTGAGAACAGCCTTTGTCATCGTTCGAAAATTATAGACTGGACGTGTTCGTGTCGATTGCAGAGCTTTCAAACTTTTGAACATAGATTCATCTTGCTTTTCAAACATAGCAAAAAGCAAATAACGAGACTTTTCAGCAAGAATCTACGCAAAAGGGCCCGTAGCTCAGCTTGGTAGAATTAGGCGCCGAAAGCGACCGGCTCATAGTCGATTCCATGAGAAACCGGTCGGTCGAGGGTTCAAATCCCTCCGGGCCCACTCCTAACTAGGTTTAAGACTTCACGCGCTGCCGCAAATATGCTTGATATTTGATTTTTCCAGCCAGCTGAATTCAACTTGGAATATCCGTACGAATCTGTACTCCTTGGACGTTATTAGTTGGCTGTTGGGGGATAAGATAGAAGCAGTTCGTTCGTGTATATGCATGCAGCGTGTGGGTCCAAGCCTTGGTAGTTTCAGATCGATCAATCAGCGCGCAATCAAGGAGGGGCTGTCTAACGTCTTGGGTTCATCGGGAGCCGTGGCGGTCATAATCAATTTTCACCTGGACGCCTACGAAGAGGACCCCAGAGCCTTCCACAAGGCGCTGTCGAGCGTGTTCAAGCTCCAGGCGGAAATCCTCGAAAAGTCCATCGTGAAAGAATTGTACTCTCAGATGGGTGAACATTTCTCCGAATCGTACGGTGCTTCTTTTGATTTTGCCTCCCACATGAATTTCGCGAGGCAACTTTTCAGTGCAAAGGTAGTGGTGCAATCCTAGAATTGTCCGGCGGCCAAGAGATCCTGAACGTCCTTCTGGCGAACGAAACGAGGGCAGACCTTGTTTACATTTTTCGCAAAAACCCTGGCCTCATAGACTCAGCGGACGGCGTGGCCCGTAGGATTGGCAGAAATCAAGAAGCAATCCGCCAAGACGTCGAGGAGTTGGTAAAGCTTGGCGTTTTGAGAACGAGAAGGCTCGGCGATAGCACGGCCACCGTCGTCATATCGCTCGACCGCCAGAAGGACAGGGAGATTCAGAATGACGTAGGGAAATTTTTGCAGAACTTGAAACCCTCTATCAAAGAGAAAGAGGAAAAGGAGAGGTAAGTGAAAGTCAAACATGTCTAAGATCCGAATTAGGACGGGAAGTGTGGAGCTAGATGAGATGCTAAAGGGTGGCTTCATGCCGACGGACGCAGTAATGATAGCGGGAAGCGCAGGAACCGGCAAGACGACGCTTGCGCTGCAGTACCTAGTGAACGGGGTAACGCAGTTCGGCGAAAACGGGATCTACCTCTCGTTCGAGCAGATGCCGGACCAGATTTACAGGGACGCCTTAAATTTTGGCTGGGACCTGAAAAAACTGGAGGCAGAGGGAAAATTCAGAATAGTTCTCACCTCCCCCAGCATACTCCTCGCTGGCGGCGGGGAAAATCTACTGGATGAGATGATCAAAGAGATTGGCGCGAAGAGAATTGCGATTGATTCCCTTAGCCACTTTGCGATGTTTGTCGGCGAAGACAAGCTCAGGCTCGAGGCCTACCGGCTAGTGTCCTTTGTAAAGGCGAGAGGCTTGAGCTCCCTCTATCTCTGGGAGGCGCCCCAGCTCATGGGAACCTCCTTCTCGGTGACCGAGGTCAGCATGAGTTTTCTCGTCGATTGCATCGTGCTCCTCCGGACGGTTGAGATCAACTCCGCCCTCAGGAAGGGTCTCGTCGTTTTGAAGATGCGTGGTAGTGACCACGACAAGCGGCTCAGAGAGTACGAGATCACTTCCGCCGGGATGAGGGTCTTCGCGCCCTTCGACCAGTACCAGGGGCTCATGACCGGATCTCCGACGAAGGTGGCCTCCGAGAAGTTCAAGGAAGTGTTTTCGACCGTGGCGAAAGGAAGCAAACGGTAAAGGTTTCGAGGGACAAGAGGAGGTAAGGTGGAGTTGAATAATGCTGGCGACATAATAACTGGCCTCTACTTTGCCGTAGTGATTATATTGTCTTTGGCTTCGGTCTATTATTCGCAGAGACTAACTCGACTAACAGGTACCTTTGGAGCATGGCGATTACTAATAGTTGCCCTAATTTGCATCTCTTTTCAAGAGGGTTCCATCGGTGTCATCGTGCTGGCTAATCCGAGTCAAATCCAGACACTCTTGCAGACTACACCAGGTTTGGAGTTTCTTCTGCCAGTATTGCTTGGAGTTGCCATACCAGCGTTGATCTTCTTTGCGATGCGAAAGCTCTGCAGTTTGTTCGAAGCCAAAAAAACAGCAGAAATTAAGAACCCTTTGCAGAACTGATCGCTAAGATGAAGGAAAAATAAGCGATCGCCTCAGAGCTAGGTGTTAGTGTGGAGCCGGGTGATAAATTGCTACCTGGTAAGACACGTGATTATATGTTGTGCCGTTTCAATCTCAGAGAATCTTTCTTGATTAAGGATAGAATATGGCGCGAGACAATCTCCATCAGATACATTTCTCGAACCTCTCCCACCAGCCTTGCTGCTTCATAAGGCCTCACTTTTTTCGTGGGGTATCGACCAAATATAGCATTCCAGGCCTTAAAGCTTTCGCGTCAGGTGTTTAGGCGCTCCGAAGTGGTAGCTTTATACCTATTTCTGCCTAAATCCCTCTGGGTCCACTCAATCCCCTTGTCGAATTGTTTATTTTAAAAGAAGTAGAGTCACGCGGATTTTTGAACGGTCTCGGGTTTTGCGGGTATTTTCTTTCCAAACAACTTTGAGCTACCCAGTAACAGAAAGAGTCCAATTACAGCGAATACAACTCCGGCAAGGACGCTGGCAACAAAAGGGAGGCCTATCTTGAGACCTCCATAGAAAATTACAGGCCCTGCTACCAGAAGAACTAGACCGAGAACATCGGGCAAGGAGCTAAGCTTTGCATTGCCCAATACCTGCTTTGGCGAAAGGAGAAGAGAGATTCCAACGAGAAAGAAAGCATAGATCAGCGGATACCGCCCGTCAAAGAATACTGAAACGCCGTTTCCAATATTGTAATCGGCCACACTCAGCGCTGCAGCAAACGATATCACCAACACAATTATTGCAAGCCACTGCAATCTGTACGAGTTGTCCTTCACGATTCGTTCGCGCTCCGGAAGGTTGACACTTCTCACTTCGAAAATAATTGCAAGGCAAACTGCCAAAAGCGAAAGCAGGAAGAGATATGGGCTCTTAGCGACTATCACGTATGCGAGGTACGGCATCGTTTTAGTGCGTGCGGTTGTGTCCCAAGCGTATATGCCATATACGATGCTTGCAACAATTGGAACCAAGTAGAGAAAGAATGCAATGTCTTCTCCCTGGTCTTTCGACGCCATTTACGGTTTTAACCCCTCTTGAAACAGCCAATATAACATTTTCAAGGTTCTGCGTTCATCTTTCTACCGGATGCGAGATAACACGTGTGACCTATCATCCTCGTTGAGGGTCGAGTTTTTCCAACCCTTGCCTCGATGCGGCGAAGGAGAATCTCGACGCATTCAATGTCAACAAATCGATTCTCCATTGCGGCGGCCACAGTCTCGAGTTGGTTTGTTGTAG
>JASHPO010000071.1 GCA_030038075.1 Nitrososphaerales archaeon
GTGCGAGATCGTAAAGCACGGAATCAGACACAACAAATTCGGAGACATTCAACGCTTTACTTGCAAGTCATGCGGTAACAGGTTCGTCCACAATCTCGGCTTTGAACACATGAAGCACAATCCAAAGGCGATCACGGCAGCTATCAATCTGTACTTTGAAGGAGAGAGCCTGAGAAACACCCAAAACTCGCTGAGGCTTCTCGGTACTCAAGTCTCATATCAAACAATCCACAACTGGATAACCAAGTACGTTTCCCTGATGGGCAAGTACACCGATCAGCTTCTGCCTCAAGTGGGAAATGCTTGGAGAACCGATGAGCTCGTTATCAAAGTCCAAGGCGACATGAAATATCTATTTGCTTTCATGGACGACGAAACCCGCTTCTGGATAGCGCAACAAGTCTCCCAGCACAAGGGTACTTCGGACGTAAAGCCGATGTTCAAAGAAGCTCAGAGAATAGCGGGCAAGAATCCAACTTCAGTAATCTCAGATGGAGCTAGAAATTTTGCCGAAGCTACCAAGTATTCTACGAGAAATCAAAGCCTGTTGAGCTGAGGACAAAGCACATTCGAGACGTTACCTTTGACGGACAACGCCATAATAACAAGATGGAGAGATTCAACGGCGAGCTACGCGACCGCGAAAAAGTAACTCGCGGTCTAAAGAAAGATAATTCTCCAGTCCTCAAGGGACTACAGATTTTTCACAACTATGTTCGCCCGCACATGGGTTTGAACGGCAAAACACCCGCCGATGTAGCGGGAATCAAAGTCAACGGTTCGGACAAATGGCTAACACTGATTCAGAACGCGAGCCATGTCCCGAAAGTTGACACGAACAAAAACGAGGCTCATGTCCCATGAACTTGAAAGAACCAGGAATCCGGTTCTTTTAACTTGTAGGGCCCCGGCATGAGTTTCTCTTTGTGTTAACCGTCGGGCCCCGAAGTCCCGGAGTCATCGTTCACTTTGTCGAAAGCTGGAACGCTTTTCCAAAATCGTCTAACTGGTTTGATTATGAGGACAAGAAAGACGATCATCAGAGCGAGAACAGCATAGATGAATACGAACGTGAAAAGAGGATTTTTTGAAAGGGGAGTCAGAAAGAGTATGACGAAAACCGAAGCAAATAGAGAGATGGCTATGCCAAAATAAATTAGGGGATGCTTGTGCCAATCCTTCGGTATTTCTTCAGCCAAAGTTTTCGAGTTTTGTCCCGGTAGTCCCGGAATTGAGCTTTGCGTTTTGAATTAGTGTTATCCACTTGTTCTCTCCTTCAACTTTAATCCCGGCGACTTCGGCCGGAGTCTTTTCGCCTAGGCTCATGTGGGGTTTAATGTAATTGTGGTAGATCTGAGCTCCCTGAAAGATCGCCGAGTCTGCTCTCTTTACGCCTCGGATTACCTTCTCTCTGTCCCGGAATTCACCGTTAAGTCGCTCTTGCTTGTTGTTGTGGCGCTCTCCGTCGAAAGTAATGTCCCGGATATGCCTCACTTGTTCGGTTCTCGGTAGATTGCGATTCCAGAAAACGTTAGTGGTAGCTTCTGCGAAATTCTGAGCTCCGTCTGAGATTATCGCTGTCGGGTTCTTTCCCGCTATCCTCTGCGCCTCTTTGAACATCGGTTTCACATCGCTTGTACCTTTATGTACGGAGACTTGTTGAGAAATCCAAAAGCGGGTTTCATCGTCAAGCATAGCGAACAAGTATTTCTGATCGCCTTTCACTTTCACGTATAGCTCGTCTGTTCTCCAAGCGTTGCCGACCTGAGGCTGTAATTTATCAAGATAGCCGTTCATCAGGGATACGTAGCGCCTTATCCACTTGTACACCCCGACGTACGAAATCTTCACGCCTTGCATAGCTAGGAAATTCTGAATCTTTCGATAACTCTCATGCTGAAAATAGAGCTGGATAGCTGAAGTGATTACTTTAGGTGAAGCATGCATTCGCTCAAAGCCAACAGCGAGAAACTCAGATTAATAATCGAGTCGGCTAGTTTTGTTCAATCGTCTTTTGTTCCATTGATTACTTTCGGGTGCTACGTTACTTGAAAGCCCGCACTAGGACTATTACTATGACGGTCAAGACGACGATTAAGATTATTCTCTGTACGATAGACATACAGAATTGCCTACTTCATCGCTTCGATAAGTAAAAGTGTTCAATTCGACTCTGCGAGTTTCTAGTTCTTTGATTACCGGGTTCTCTTTGTCCAGTGTGAACGCCTTACGTAAGCAACTAGAACAACCTTTAGCTGCTTCCTGACCTCTTCACTCTTTTTGCCAGAAAGATCCCGCCCAGTACAAGAAACAGGGCTGCGTTGACCCCCACTATTCCCAGATAGCTCCACGAAATCGAAATGGAACTAGAGCTCTTGCTGGAGGATGAAGTAGTTACTGTACTTGAACTCACCGGAGCTGACACTGATGTACTGCTTATAGTGCTCGTAGCTGTAGTACTCGTTTTGATGCTGCTAGAAGAGGATGTTGGCAAAACGCTTGAAGTTGTGGACGGAGTCAAGGATGTGGTCGCCGTGGACGGAGCGCCCACCGAGAATACGGAAACAGTAGTCAAGCCCTCGTTTGACACGAAGGCTTCGCCCATGCCAGAGTCATAAGTCACGTAATAATCAAAGTATCCAACACTAACATATGTGACAGCGGCCGCAGTCTGATTGCTGTCCGGAATTATGGCAACGTTGTCGGAATCAGCGTCTGCGACGAGCATTTCAGCTTGAGCAGGGTCATACGCCAGGCCATAAGCGACTGTTCCAGTCCGAACAGTTGTTACGATCGAATTGGTACTGTCAGAAATTATCGCGACTGAAGCCCCATACGACACAAAGATTTGACCCGTTCCAGAGTCGTATCCGACACCGTAGGGCTGGTTCACTCCAGTGATCGTCGTCAGCACGGTGTTTGAGCTATCTGATATCACGGAGACCGAGTTGCCTCCGTTGTTCGCCACGAATATCTCGCCCTTCGCGGGGTCGTACGCCAGGCCGTAAGGCTGGCTCCCCACAGTTACGTTAGCCACAACCTTGTTGCTGCTGTCGGAAATCACAGCGACGCTGTTGGTGCTGGGACTGCTGACGAAGACTTCTCCCTTGCCAGAGTCGTACGCCGCTTCGTTCGGCTCTGTTCCAACGTTCACAGTGGCAACGACGGTGTTCGTGCTGTCGGAAATAACCGAGACGGTATTGCTATTGCGGTTGACTACGAATATCTCACCTTTGCCCGAATCATAGGTGATTCCATACGGATTGTCACCCACCGTTATGTTGTCTATCACTTTGTTTGTGCTGTCAGATATCACCTGAGCAAAGCCGGGTTTGCTAGGCCCATTCGGGTCACTATTAACAAAGACTTCACCCTTCGCGGAGTCGTATACTATAGCCTCTCCACCGCCGTTTATAGTGGTGACCGCAGGAGCTGCTCTGACTATAGGAATCACGGCTGACCCTAGAATCAACAGTCCAAGGAGAACAACTGCCATCACAGCAATTCTATTTTTGCCCGAGGTGGAGATCAAAATAATCGCGCCTTACCGAGAAAAAGTCTAGATTTAAGAATTTTGAGAATCGTCCTTTATCATCAAGACAATGCATGATTTCTTTGGAAGCAAACCAAAGGTCTGTCCGGATTAGAATCCGTATTATATGTACGATAACCTCCGGATCATAAATAGACTATGTGGAGCTACGCAAAGACTATCAGACTTCCAATGACGTAGAGGATGCCCGCGGCAGCTGCTCCTACAAGAAGCATTTCAATTCCAGCTCTCCAGAATTTTCTCCCAGCGAGGCTACCTTTCCAAGCTCCAGCGCCGTATAGAAACACCAGTGAAACGCAAACGGAGAAGATTATTGATACCGTTTTTGCCGAGAAAACTAGGTATGGGACAAGTGGAACTAGAGCGCCCACAAGAAATGAGAGTCCGATCACTCCTGCAGATTTTAGAGGATTTTCGAGCCTCGCCTCGTTGATTGACTCCTCGTGCATGAGCATATCTTCGAGCCATTTTTTCCTGTTTGAAGCAATCCTCCTTACTACGAGGTCTGACTCCTCTTTGCTCAAGCCCTTGTTGCGATAGAACTCTTTCAGCTCCTGTTTCTCCTCCTCTGGCTCGTGCTCGATTTCGTAGGCTTCTCTTTTTTTATCAGCCAAGAACAGGTCTCTTTCGGTGCGCACGGCCATCAAGCCTCCAAAGAACATGGAAACTGATCCGGCGAGCATTGATGCAAAGCCTGCGAGCCTGATTATCCCCAGGTCTCCCAGAGCACCTGAAAAGCCTGCGAGGAATGCTAAATTCGTGACGAGGCCGTCGGAGAGTCCGAGGGCGAATTTGCTTAAAAGTCCCCTTCCCTTGATGTGCGGATGTTTTTCCTGTATACCCTTCGGCGGCGTATTGCCACTTTTCTTATTTTCTTCCGCAGCCGATACCAATATGACAGCTCACCGCAAATGAAAGCAGAACTATCTGTTTCTAATGTCCTATAGGTTTTGTGTTTCGAGTCGCGAAATTCCCAAATTGAGCTCCCTTCCTTTGTACCGCAAATCCCTATTTCTTACTCCGACAGGCAATTCATCTAATCGTGAGGTTGAACTGCGACACTCCGATGATTCCTCCATCGGCTACGGTTTGCTCGATTTGGATACGCATAAATTTATGACGACTCGGTCAAATGCCTTCTCCACATTTCTTAGGTATTTCAGAAATAACTCTGAATCTTCATTGTCGTCATTTTTTCTTTTGTCGTAATCATACAAAAGAATTACCTCCAGTCGAGTAATGACTTCGCCTCGCGCTGCATTAGAACTTCGATTTCGTTCCGAGATTCCTCCCAATTAAGAACGAAATCTGAAATCTTGTGTATCGGAACCACAGGAACTCCATTCCCCAGGATGTGAAGGGATTCGTCATGCAGGGTGACTATAACGGGAATCACATCAATTTTTTCCTCCTGAAGAAGTCTCATAGATCTGCCAAGCTGACGATCGGCCACACCGAGCATCGAACGGTAACCAACGGTTCGCTTCCAGTGCTTACAATCTACGGCGAATGCCAGACCGTTCTTTGATGCCACGAGATCAATTTCTGCACGCGGCTTGCGAAACCTAACGTTCCTTCGAGTCTCGAAACTGAGCGCCTTAAATGCGGATTCGGCAAGGGTTTCGAATTCCTTCCAATCCAAGCTAGAACCCAACGCCTCCGGGTCCGAGCCGTTTTGCATCAGCTCGAAGCATATTGGCTGCAAGCTCAAAACGATTTCTCTGAAGGTCTCCATCAACGCGTAAATAGATCCATAACATTCCTTTCTGGAATGGCCGGCGGCAAGGAAAAGGTCATCATAGCGCTGGGACTAATTGTCTTGGCGCTAATATTGGATCTCACTTCCTACCAATCTCCGCTGGCTCTAGGGCAACTTTTGATCTCATTCGCGTTCGCGATAGCGGGCGCGCTGGTCGGCATCCGCGGGCTGGTAGATTTTCTCGCGGAGCGTTGCTAATACAACCAGCAGGATACCCAGTGACCCTCTTCAATTTGTTTTAGGTGCGGAACCTCCTTTGAACAGATTTCCATCGCATACGGACACCTCGGGTGAAACTTGCACCCCGATGGATGAGCGGTTCCCTGTGGAATTTCGCCCCTAATGTTTATTTTTTTTATGATTTCCCGCTGACTCGTGTCGATGTTCGGAGAAGCCTCGAGAAGGGCTTTCGTGTAGGGATGCAGCGGTGTGTTTACGACTGCATTCGTAGTTCCGAGTTCGTCAATTTCCCCGAGGTACATGACAGCGATGCGATCCGCGATCGAGCTCGCAACGGCCATTTCGTGAGTGATGAACAGAAACGCAACTCCAAAGTCCGCAGCTATTTTTTTGACAATGCTGAGTATCTCCCCCTTCAGAGATACGTCCAGCATCGAAACGGGTTCGTCAGCGACTACGAACAGTGGGTTAAACAGTAAAACGCGGGCGATGCCGATTCTCTGCCTCTGACCGCCTGAAAGTTGAAAGACATAACTTCCGAGAATGTCTTCCGATAGTCCCACGGCTTCGAATACCTTGTTTATTCTCTCGTCGATCTCTTTTCTGTCATTTACGCCTTGAGCCTGCAGAGGGATCCGTAACGTGTCGTAAACCTTCATGTTCGGGTCAATGGAAGAGAAAGGATCCTGGAAAATTATCTGCAATTTTTTCCTGAGATTCTTCCATTGTCTGCCCTTTGCGGCTGAGACTATTATTTCGCGGTCTCCGTCCCGGAGGATGATGCTACCGGAAGTGACTTTCGTGAGGCCGATTGCCGCCCGTCCGAGCGTTGTCTTGCCAGAACCGCTCTCGCCCACTAGCCCTAGAGTTTCTCCTTTGCGAATTTCAAGACTGACTCCATCAACGGCCTTTATCGTCTTTCGCTTCTGCAGAAAGGGTTTTTTTGTGAAATCAACGTGGACGTCCTTGAAGGCAATGACGGGTTCTCTAGTAGAGCCAGCAGGCAACCTTCTGTTTCTCCTTGACGGTGAGTAATTTCGGTTCCGAATTTTTGCATATTTCCATCACGTGTGGGCAACGGCTGGCGAAGCTGCAGCCAGGTGGGAGATTTGCGAGATCCGGCATGTACCCGCCAATTCCTTTGATATGCAAATTTTTCAATGTAGGTATTGAAGCTATCAATCCCTGCGTGTAGGGATGTTTAGGGCTGTTGAATATCTCATCGGCCGAGCCGACCTCGACCGCCTTGCCGGCATACATGATGTAAACTCGATCAACGATTTCTGAAAGTAGAGCGAGATCATGCGTGATGAGCAGTATCGAGATCTTCTTGTCGAGCCTAAGTTTCTTTAGCAGATTGATGATGCTCGTCTGGGTAATTACATCAAGCGCCGTCGTCGGTTCGTCTGCAATCAAGAAATCCGGATCTACCGCGAGTGCCATCGCGATAAACGCGCGCTGTTTTTGCCCGCCGGATAGTTCATGCGGATATCTTGTGGCTGTCTCCGAATCTAGATCGACCATTTTCAAAAGATCATCAAGCCTCTTTTTTCGATCGCCCATGTAGTTGTGTATCTCCAATACTTCGTTGATCTGATAGCCGATCGTGAAAACAGGGGTGAAACCATTCATCGACCCTTGGAAGATCATTGCAATTTTTTTCCAGCGATACTTCTCCCGAAATTCCTCCGACTGAATCTTAAGCACGTCAGATCCATCGAAGAACACATTCCCGCCGGCAATCCTTCCGGGCCGCATGATGAGTCTTGAGATAGCAAGTGCGAGCGTAGTTTTACCGCAGCCGCTCTCACCGGCAAGGCCCACGACTTCGCCTCTATCAACCGTCAGATCCATCCCGTCTACGGCTTTGACATCTCCTCTAGCGGACGAGAAGTACACCTTCAAGCCGCTCACTTCGAGCATCATTTGTTGCTGACCCGAGGGGCTATGATCCTCTCAAGAGCAAAGCCGATCAGCACGAACGGCACTGCTGTGACTATAATCATCAGCCCGGGAAAAGTGACCCACCACCAAAAACCGTACAGCGCCGCCTCGTTCGCAAATGCGGCATCCAGTATGGAACCCCACGTTATGAGGTTCGGCGGCTGGATGCCGAGGAATCCCAAGGTCTCAGCCAGTATGATCCCCGCAGGTATAGTGAGAACCGTGTAGGCAATCGAAACAGGAATCAGTCTCGGCATGAAATGAGTGAAGAAAGAACGTAGAGCGGGTACGCCCATTGCCTTGTCTGCTTCGATGTAGGTCTGCGATTTGATCGAAAGTGAAACGGTGCGTGCTATTATGGCAAAGAATGGCCACGTCAAAAAGGCGATAAGCAGCGACTCTATCGTTAAAGAGAGCGTGACCGTGTAGGACAGTGCGACCAAGAAAGGAAGAGCTGGGAGTGCGAGGAACACCAAAGTTACCCACTGCATGACGCCATCCTTTCTCGCCCCTAGATATCCGGAAATCCCTCCAAATATTACGCCGCCTATTACTGCGACGACCGAGGTCAGCACCCCGAGTTCGATTGCGTTTGGCAAGCCAGCCAATATTCCCAGAGTAATCGGTCTTCCGAGGTAGTCCGTTCCCATTGAACCGTAAGAGTTGCCGAGAACAACCAAGAGCGAGCTCGTCGACATGTTCAAGGGAGAAGTAGCGATGACTTGAACTGTGACTTTGTAAACGCCTGACTCAACCGCACCTGAAAGAATGCTTGATCCGTTCTTGTCGAAAAGCGCGTCCACGACCTGCGATGGAGACGGGGACGCAACGTACTCATTTGTCTGAGTGAGAATGTATTGCGCCGCCGCCGACTTGAAACTTTGCGTTTCAGCATCGTATTCGTTACCGGTCTGAACCGCCGGAATTGAAATCTGGATCGAGATCCCGTCTGGTTTCGTCCATGTGATCGTGCCCGAAAGCGCGCTATTTGCGAAGATCGGTAGAAATATAACGTCCTGCGGGGTCGAAGGAGAATTCCACGTAAAGTCAAACGAATTTGAATATTCAAAGACATCCGATGAACCTGAAGCGAGCGATACGCTCCAAGGCTTCAGGGATGTACTAATTGTAGGAGAAACCTTTTCGCCCAAGTAGTTTACCCATGTCGGTGGAGCGTGTATCGGATTTGTAGTCCAGTTTGCAGGGTTCTCCCACTTTACGTAGATATTCCCTGGTATAGTTGCGAGTGAATACACGGCAAGAGCTAGCAAAATCAGAACAAAGCCTACTCCCACCTTGCCCGATTTTGATTTTAGAAGTTCCTTCCCTACTGTTTTCCAAAGACTCTCCGTTTCAATCGCTCCCCGTTTTGATGCGCGGATCGAGCAAACCGTACACAAGGTCGCCGATGTACAATCCCACAAGTAGGAATATCGTCAGCACGAACGTGATTCCTATTATGACTGGAACGTCGTTTGCGATGACGGCCTCGTAGGTCAAGAGACCAACGCCTGGCCAGTTAAACACGATCTCGGTCGTGAGGCTTCCTGCAAACGATCCCGTAACTGCAAGTATCGACTGAGTCGTGATCGCTGGAGATGCAGTCCTGAGAACGTGCCGGAACATTATTCGCGATTCAGAGATCCCCCGTGCCCTAGCCGTGAGAACAAAATCCTCCCCGATGGTCGAAATCACCAAGCTTCTAATCACGTAAGCAAAGCCGCCCAGTCCGACGATCAAAAGGGAGATCAGAGGTAGCGTCATGTGGTCCATGACGCTCCCCACGTAGAAGATTGGGTTATGAGGCACCGGCACCGAAGTGATACCCGAGCTGGGGAATAGTTTGACGCTGTAGGCAAGGCCTGCAATAAGCAAAAAACCGAGCCACCAAGCCGGTAGGCTGGAATGTACCACAGCAACAAATGGTACGAGTCTATCCCATACGCTGCCCGCCGATCTTGCAGCGAGCAATCCGATTACCGTTCCTATCAAAATCAGAAGCAGTGTACCGGTTGTGAAAAGTAATATCGTGTTTGGAAGGTATGCCCTGAGTATCGCTGAAACGTCAGTGGAACCGCTGGGCGCTCGCAAGAAATACGCGTTGCCAAAATGAAACGTCAGAAGCTTGATTATTTGCAGCGAAAATTTCTCGGGGAGCGGTTTGTTGAAACCAAACTGCGAAAGGTAAGTGGCTTTGTATGTCGCAACGAGGTTGGATATCTCTTGGTTCGTCAGATCGCCGGTATTGTGCTTTAGAAGTTCCTCCTCGTATTGGCCCGCTACAAAGTTCGCCGATTTGGTTATCACCTCCTGAATTACTGGATAAGTTCCAAGGTAGAGAATCGAAACTGTGGCCATTAGAGCTAAAAAATACGATACTGTTTTCTTCACCAAGAAAGCGAGATAGCCCAAATTTTATCCACTATAGATACTAGGCAGTGAAAGTGGTACAGACAAACCCACCCACGGCTTAATGCCCGCCCTCTGATCGGTCACATCCGATGAGAACCCAGATGCGCGGTTTTGCATCACTTCGTGTGCACTAATGTATCGGAAAAAGATTTTGGTCTCCGAGAAGACACGCCCGGAGATACCAATTAGCTCGTGGACGGCGTGGCTGGAGGAGGTTGTGCAGGGGCTGGCTGGGCTGCCGGTCTTCTCCTCATCGCAAATACCACACCGATGACCACTATCACTACAACTACTGCCGCGATGACATAAAGCGTAGTATTGCTAGAGGTCGTCGTGGTAGTGGCGGTGGAACTGCCAGTCGAAGTAGTTGTCGCCGATGATGCGGTAGAAGATACTACCGTCACAGAGGTCTGGTACGGGTTGATTAACGATGAATTTGAAGAAGAGGAATAGACTGTCAACGAATAAGTTCCCGTAGCGAGCGAAGAAGGAATGTTAAACGTCGCCGTGCCTCCGCTTACCGACGTAGCCGTTTCTTGAAGTACTACCGCGTTGTTAGAGACGAATTGAGCTACAGCGTTGACTCCTGCTTGCGGCACTGAATGGTTGGAACCTATTACTGTCGAAAGCGTGGTAACTGTAAATGTACCTCCCTGTGTCAGGACCGATGGTATCGAGGTGCCATCAGTGGTTATGCTTGTTGCCTGCGCAAACAGTTGCGGGGGGAAAACCGCTCCGGCGTTGAAGTATGGATTCTTTGTCAGGATTGCATAGTTCGGCGTGTTGGTGGTTTGGTACGCCGATACATAGAACGGACCGTCGCTTATAAGGGCGTTTCCGTTTGTCGAAATGAAGCTAGTCTCGGCAGTATAGCCCGACGCTGCAGAGCTCGCGTTGACAAGAGTTATGCCAGTCAATTTCGCGAGTTGTGTGAACTGGGCCGGTACATATGAGGTTGAAGCGTAGTTGGACAGCGCAGTATCTATCGATGCCACATCCGTTGGGCTAACCAAGCTCAGCCAGTCTATACCCTCCGACTGCGCCGTCGCCTCGTCCCAGGCTGCCTTTCCTGAAGCGACGACATTCGACATTGCCTGGTACAACTGCCAGGGGAACATGTTACCACCCGGTAGCGCATATCCTAGAGGGAACATGTCGGTCACAGCATTGTATACAGCGAAATTCGAGTCGGGGTAGAAGTACGAAGAGTAGATCTGAAGAGTCGTTGAATTCACAATATTGAAGCCGAGGACGGTGCTGAGATCTGGCGCGTAAATGCCATTGGCAGAATCGTAAATGGGACTGTTGGTATTGAATGTGGCGTTTTCGGCGACGACATACTGATAGAGCATGTCTGCGAGTGTGATAGGCTGTCCGTCGTCCCACTTGTCGTTATTGAACAGTGGAGCGAAATTCGCAGTGACAACCGTTTTTGCGTCAGTCCCTGCAGGCACGTTAGCAAAGTCACCAGTAGTATAGTTGTAATACAAGGCGCTTGACGGAACGGCGATGTTTGCGGTATCGCTTATGCTATTCAGTTGAGTATTGATTCCTATTAGGTAAGGATAGCCGGTACTCGGCTGGTAATAAAACAGCGGAAGGACAACCCCGGCTGCTAGATCCACACTATACAGATCTTGAAAACCCTGGAACGGATTCGAAGATCCTTGGTTTAGGTATCTGACTCCGATGTCTACCTTCCCGGTGGAGGAAGTCATTGTCAGGTATGATATCGTATTCAGAACAGGAGACTCTACGAAATTCGGAGTAATGTTGGAGACTAGGCTAGGATTGTAGGCGTACGCAGCAAGCGAAGTCGCCAGCCAAATTCTGGTAGACAATTGGAAGCTTAGAGCAGTCAGGTTTTCAAGTAATGAAGCCCTCTGGGCAGTGTTGTTAAAATTCCCAGAGAGCAGAGACTCGTCGATTTGATCCGCTTGATTTGACGTCGAAATTAGCGAAGCATTTTCGTAGGCCGAATCGTTAAACTCTCCCATAGCAAGACCGTTCGAATCGCTGTAAGGAGGCAGTTCGCCAATTGCCCCGGTGAATGTAGCGAGTAAGCTTTCATCGTAATAGCCGTACACGCCGCCCCACTGCTCAACGGCAAGATCCCAAGTGGCATTGACGGGGTCGGAACCGTAGATCAGAGAATTCTGCACTGAGAGGTCGCCTTGTTTGATTGAAACAGTGAAACCAAGAGTAGTAAGCTGGTTCGCCAGAAATCCTGCATAAGTTTCTCTAACAACATCGTCTGTTCTCTGGAAGACGTAGACCGTAATTGGACTACCTTGATACATCCATTTTCCGCTTGATAGAGTGGCACCGGCGGCGTGCAAAACCGGGTAAATTGTTGCGTTAGCTTCGGGGATACTGTAATTGTAATAACCGGCGTACTGCGCAGTCACATTGGACACCGTGAGCGTATCAGGTTCGCCGGAGTACGGGGTAATGCCGGCGATACCGTTCCCGTCAAGTAACGTGGAGCTGCTGACGAAGTAGCTTCTGTCGACTATATAGTTTAGAGCCTGTCTGACCTGAGTGAACTGGAAGGGGTTAAAGCCAAAAGTCGTGTTTGTTGGATTTACCAGAACATCGTACAAGGCGTAGGGCACTGAGAGCGTACCAAAACTTGAACTCAATTCGGATTGCTCGGTTGAAGTAAGAGCGTAATCGTATGAAGCTATCTTGCCCGCCTGAAGGTCAGCGATTGCTGAAGAATCTACTCCGTTATAACTTGTAAGTGTAATTTGGCTAAGGCCCGGCGAGCTTGGATTAGCGGCCGTGGAATATGAGAGATTCCCGAAATTAGTGGAAAAAACTTGGAGCGCGAAAAGAGCGAGAACGGTTACGACTAGAATTCTAACGACAGTTCCGGGTCTGGTCATCTAATTCTCTGGTCAGCAACAGTATTCACATATTTATACTTAGTTGAACCTTTTAGTTATTTTCTATAACAATAACTAGAAAGCAATTGCATCTTTTAGGCAAATATCTCGTAATTTGTGCAAATATTCAATGCCGTTATTGCACTGGCGGCAGTTCTCCTACGCTGGACACGACCGGCTCGATATTCTTGCTGAACAAGTTTGGTACAAAGGTAATCAGCAAAAGCGCCATCCAGGGCGTAACCTCGCGAGGGATAAAAAGCAGAATCAAGCTAAAAGCTTCGAAAATGATTGCACCCTTTCGCGAAGAGAATAAGGGCAATGCAAGAGGAGTAACACCCGCGAAATAATACTTGTAAACGCCCCTCCCAAAAAACGTGAAGAAGAGGAGCAGAGCCGTAAACAAGTACAAAATATAATCGTTCGTCGTGAGCTTCCTCCTCGTGAAATACAGATGTAGGATGAGAATAACGTAGGCTATCGCGAAAATGTAATTCAGGTACGCGTATGTATCAACGGCGAGCCATTGTAGGTTCGCAAATTTTACGAGACCCAGAAAAGTCGTTAGCCTAGTTGGCTGAGAGAGGTTGTAGACAAAAGTCGTGGGCGTGGAAGGTCCAGCGCCGGGCGGATTTCCAAGAATCGGAAACTGGAGTGCCCAGAAATACGTTTGCGGTTTTTGAAAAATGTAGGGGGTAGAGATCAGTATCAGTGACGCAACGTAAAGTGTAACAAACGCTATTGTCTTTTTCGTAAAGCCGACAGTCTTCAACATGATCACCAAAAGAATCGGAATAAGAATTACGGCAGTTTGCTTGAAACCGGTTGACACCGCAAGCGCAAGCGAAGAAAAGATCCACCTTTGCTTTAGGAAAAAGTAAATTCCGAGCATCAGAAAGAAAGTGGTCGGACCAGGGTTTAACCACATCAAGTCATTGTAAAACAAATTTATCGGATTGAAGATCCAGAAAAGCGAAACCGCGAAAGCCACCTTGCTGTTACCCGGAAATAAAAATTCCTTTGCTATGAGGTAGATCGGAATCACCGTTAGGGCGTCGAACAGGACAAGCGCGACAGCTGGAGACCAAGCGAGGCCGTCAAGTGCAAAAGCTGCCAGCGTATAGAGAAACAGGGGCGGGTAGTTGTAAACTATTGGAAGATTGTACGCGCTATCTCCCGAAAGAAAGGGATTGACTAGGCATTTCAGGTAAAGATCTCGATAGTCAGTGTAGGCTTCCAGATCAGCCAGAGGAGAATTATAAACTGGAAAACCAGAAGTTGAAGAGCCGCATGAAGAGAGCTCCGCCCTCGTTGAGGAAATCCCAACAATGGCCAATCCTATAAGGAAAATCCCGAATTTCGCGACCAGAGAAAGCAATAGGGTCCAGTTGAAACTGAAAAAGTTCCTCTGGCTAGCCATGGCCAAGCTCATCTCTGGAGAATGGGTTTTAAGCCTATGATGCGAAATGACAGAAGATGCCATTTTATTACGATCCGGCGTTTGAGTGGGGTCTCATTATTGCGATTGCAGGTATCTCGGCAATAGCAGCGACTGTTTCTATTCTATTGCTCCCTGAATCCAATGAGAGGGAACAGAAAGCTACTGATATTACGGCGTGATCAATTATGTTTGGGTCTAGTTATCTTCAATTTGGAAACAATCCGGTAGCGCTGGCGGAATGGTTCGTCGCTTCTGCAGCTCTTATTCTCCTTGTAACTATGGTATACATTTTCATTCTGAACAAATCTCCCCCGCCAGAAACGATGACTCAAATGAAACTCGAGACACTGTCATTGTCGAGCGATCCCGCTCCGATACTAACCAGCGCGCAGGACGCCCTAAAGACTGGTGACACTAAAAAGACAATTGAGCAGGCAGTGAAAGCTGTTAGGACACTACTCGCAAATCTGCTCAGAGGGACCGGTGCAGACCTTCAAAACATGAACGTGAGCGACATGGCTTACCTCGTTCAGACAAAGGCTACGAGGGCGCCTGACATTACTCAGCCAATCTATCAGCTCAACCTTCTGAACTTGAAAGCAGCCCAATCTCAGCCAATTAATCTGCAGGAAGCAGAGTGGTCAGTTAATACTGCAAACTGGTTGAGCCAGCTGATATCAGCTCAGCAAATCAGCTTAAACTGATTTCAAATTTATAGTGGTCTGCTGTACCTATACAGATGGACCATTAGGGCGAACAGGACGAGTACGCCTCCAAGGTCGAACATTGTCAGGTTTGGAAAGTGGTGAACGAACGCGATCGAAGCCATCGCGTTTAGCAGAACCTGCACGACGAAGATCACTCCCAGTATTATCAAAATCCATTGCGATGAGAGGAAATTGACTACCTGAGGAGCTTTTCTGCCCCTAGAAATCTGGCCGCCCGACTTTGAGGCCATGTATCTCAACACCGCATAAGTCCCCACGTAGCAGAGCGCCGCGATCAAAAGCATAGAGCCGAATATCTGCACTGGGTCGATGAAAAGTGCCTGCGTGGGTGTTAGGGCGGCCTCGTTGATGTAAAAGCCCCAGTAAGTGGTCAAAAGTATCTGTCCGATGCTTGCGATTCCAAGAGCCGTGAAGAAAGGTCTGTCCTTCCAAGAGAACTTTTTGCTCTTGTCAACGAACGGGATGAGTAAAAACATCAGAATGAACAGTGAAGGGAGCAATATTCCGGCGATGAACTTGGGCATGAACGTCCTCAGGAAAGCGTAGAGGCTCGTCAGGTACCATTCAGGGAGGGTATAGCCAACGTTTACCGTGGGAGTGTACTGGATTCCGAGAGAAACAGGGTACATTCCGCCGAGCAGCAAGATCGCTCCCGTAACAGCGGCGACAACAGGAACGTCGAATGTCAAGATCTTGGGAAAGTGAACGAGCATCAAAACGATCATGACGACTGGAAGGATGAAGATGTGTAGCGCGTAAAACCTTAGAATGAAATCCGGAAAGCCCCGACCGAATATCGTGTGAACAAGTAGAGGGCCGACAGACGGCGTTGCGTAATTGAGCGAAACGCCGATGCTGACTGCGAGAACCGCTCTAGTATTCAGGATGATGTCGTAGCCGGTGAATGCCTCCAGTATTGTAATCGTCCCAAAAATCACACCGGTGACCCAGATGATTTCGTTCTTGATCTTGAACCGACCACTAAAGTAGTTGTAGTACATGTGCGCCAGGGCTAGGAAAACCATCGCGTTCGAGGCATAGTAGTGCATGTTGCGCACAATAACGCCGTAGGGTATAGTGTTGTTGATCAGCTGGACGCTAAGCCACGCGCCTGTTAGTGATGGCGTGTAAAACAAGAGAAGCAATGCTCCGGTGACACCCAGTATCAAGAAATTGAAAAAAGTCAAAAAGCCCAGATAAGGCAGTGGGCTCGTGAATCTTTTCGGAATGTTAATCTTGTAATAGAGCCAGCCAGTTCTATCCAGTCGATCTATAGTCCAGTCATACAGTTTCTTGATCAGAGAGATAATGCCAACCCTCCGCTCCGGGGCTGGCTGTGTTTCTGATGTTGTTGCCATAACTGATCTTGATTTACATTTTAACAGTTCAAGCCGCAGCCAACTTGGCCGACAATGTTCGTGGCGGAAATTGTTCCGTCAGAAGCTATTTTGATCGTCGCGTGAGCGAGCCAGTTATTGGGAGGGGTTTGTAACGAGGCCGGCCCCGCGACCGCCAAGCCTGCTTCTGTTGATTCCACACTTCCAGCCACTCCTCCCGGAAGATATTGGCTCCCATGACAAGGACAAATTCCTCGGTCGGCTGTAGGATCGTAGCTCCATAGGCACCAGAGATGAAGGCACACTCTGCTAAGCGCAATAAAAGTGTCACCAGAAATAGGATCAACCGTCCCAAAAGTGCCCGCAGTCCATCCCTTTGGAAGGTGAATGATCACCCACTGTCTGAAAGTATCATTGTCAATATTGGCATTTCCGGTGTAGGGATAAATGAACGTCGTCCAACTGTTTGCGGTGGAAATGTTCGTATTAGTAGTTAGAAGTGTAGCGCCTGTCGCAGAGTCAGTAAGTACCTGAGTCACTGCCGCGGTACTTCCGCCAACAGAACCAGTGAGATACGGCTCCAAAACACCGAATTGACCTACGGCGACAATTCCTCCTGCCACCGCCAACACTTTGATAAAATTTCGTCTTGAAATCTCGGCCTTGCTCTCGGGCGGCTTTGATGGGGCCGCTGGTCTTGAAACGCCGACACTTGCTGGACGAGGGGTTGCAACCGCAGGTCTGGGAGCGGCCGCTGCAGCTGGTTGCCCAGTTTTAGGCGTACCGACAGGAGTTCCGACGGTCGGTCGCGGCGAGCCAATGGGAGTTCCTACAGTAGCTTTGGGGGCCCCAACAGGAGTGCCCACCGTCGGTCTGGGAGTGCCAACAGGTGTTCCAACTGTCGGTCTAGGCGTTCCAACTACTGGTCTCGTAGTTTGACTCGTACCTGATGGAGGCTGCGTTCCGATTGGAGTTCCGACTTGGGGACGAGGAGGCGTGGACTGTCCTATGGGAGTGCCTACTCTCGGGCGCGAAGGCTTTGGAGTCTCCTCTGGCTTTGATTCTGGTTGCTCAGTTTGTTCTTGAGTCGACTCTTTATCGCTGCCTTCTTGGCTTTCAGACAAAAGTTCAGACTACCCTAGTCAAATTTTGAAATCGGAAGATTGTATTTAAGTATTGAGAGCGAATTTGTTTTGATCTATTTTTCAAAACAATTTTTCATAACAAAAAATGCGACTGCCACAATTTACTGAAATCTTTAGAATGAATTGCAATTGGAAATAGTGTGCTAACCAATAATCTTTAAATCAAGAAATTCAAACGACAGGGTTGTTTCTTTTCTTTGGCCGCATCAGCTCCTGTTAAAACGCTCCGAGCTACAGGTCCTGTAATTATAGTCATATTGGTAGTTGCAGTGGCATTACTAGGGTATTTTCAGCTAGTCTACTATCCCTCAATCGCCCCCACCTCAACCACTACCTCAAGTACAACGACGATTGCGGTGGATCCGATTGTTGTGAACGTTACAATCCCCGACGGCGCCTCTGACAATGGTATGCCTACCTCCTTCTACTATCAACCAGATGTAGTAACTGTGTACATTGGCTACAACGCAACCGTGAGGTGGACGAATAACGACACTGGTGTTATGCACACGGTGACGGCAGACGGAACGCCGCCGGATCCAAGATTTGCCACATTCGGACCCAGTTCTTCGCCTTATAACAACGTCTACCCAGTAGGCTTGGGAACTCCAACGGAAGTGAACTTTACCTTCACAATTCCGGGCGATTACAATTACTCATGCTCCTACCATCCCTGGATGAAGGGTGAGGTTATCGTGGAAACGGCCCCCAGTGGTCTAGTTACCAACTCAACTTCGAGCGCCAGCACTGTTTCAAACACCAGTACTGTAGCGACTTCAGCAGCCATTCTGCCTGGAATTCAGCTAGATTCGGCCACCGCTTTTGCAAGCAGCCTTGCCACACGGACTGGTTCTGGAATTGCGCCCTGGAGCGTAAACTTGTTCAGCAGTCTGTTTGAAGCAAAGGGACTGATCCCGGCTGCTCTGACAAAAACCTCGTAACCGGTCTCAAGTTTTAGTCTGGTAGAATCTCCCAGCTTATGTAACAGTCTGATCTTCTCATCAGCGACCTTTTCTGAGAAATGCGATTCGATGTTTTCGGCGAGATTGGATTTCGATCTGCTAAAACTCAGTGCGACGACAGGTATCTTCAACTTTAAGTAAATCTCATCAATGTCGAGGACGTTGTATAGGCTCAGCACACTACCTGAAATCATTATTGCATTCACGTCGTTCCTTCTCAAGTGAGTGTACAGGTCTATTGTCGAAGCTGTCGCGTCCGAGCCGGAAATTTTCAATTTGGAGCGAGTAAAACCGTCGATTATGAGATCGCTTCGCATCACGACACCAGCGAGGGTGGAGTATTCCTGATTTTTCCTGAAACTTTCAGCAACGCCCAGAACTCGGATGGCTTTTTTTTCCAAATGTAGTGGCATGCCTTACTTTGACCAGTTGTTTACGTCAAATAACTTGTGTTTAATCGCGAGTGCAGATGTCCACGGTTTTCCTTACAGATACGAATATAGGGTAAATACCCAGAGTGATTCCAGATCTTGTGATAATTGGAAAATGACAGTCCGCGTTAATCTCGGAGAACTGATGAACCCGTACATGACCGCCAGAATGTTCATAAAATTCGTCCAGTCCAGCCGAGCTATTCTGATTCCCAAGGATTTCAATGGGAACACCGTTCTAATCATCGACGCTCAGGACTCTATCGTGATTTCGGAGAAAGTAAAGCGAGTGAGGGCAGATTTGAAATACGAAGTGTTGGGTCAGTCCTTCGAGGAAGTACTCCGTCAAACGGACAGGGCGATCAAGGACAAAAAAGCGTTCCTGATCGAATGAAAAAATTCGGAGATGGCGCTTGTCGCGCCAAGCATCGGAATGCCGGATTTAGTTAGATGAGCCCATATGGCTCCAGACGAACAGGAAAACCAGCATTACTAGGGAGCCAGCCAGTCCAGAAATCGCTGCACCAACTATCGTTGCGTTGGCAGCGCCGAAGATGTCGGTTAATCCTACGAGGAATGGTATTCTCACAAGGTATGCTATGAATCCCAGTGCGTATCCTATCAGCCAGAATCCGAACAGTATAGGTCCGCGACCCATTTGAGCTGTCATGGACGTTCGGAGCGGAAAATACGCTATAGAGCGGGCAAGTGAATAATCCTAGACAAAATATGCTAGAATTTCTTCTACGCTCTCATGCTTCAACAGCGCACCATTTGCCCTGACCTTCAAAGAACTGCACTCTCGTAATCGGCAATTCTTTTCTCAATTCAGTGAAGATCCAGTTGGCTATCGTCTCGGAGGTAGGTCGTTCGAATTTCTCATTGAGATCCTTGTGATCGACCTGAGACAAAACCTGCCAGCACTTTTCCTCCATCTCCTTAAAGTCCATTATCATACCATCGGAGCGCATCTGGCCGTACAGTTCCACGATTACTTTCGCAGTGTGGCCGTGCCGGACTCCGCACTTTGGATGACCTGGAAGAAGGTGGCCGTAATCGACGAAGAATTCCATTCCGAGACCGGTTTTCAAAGGAAGGCTCTCTCAATTTCGGAGACAGCGTTGTGTTTGTGGATCGACTCAAACGAGGTTGCACGAATCCTGACCTTGCCCTTGAAGTTCAGGTTCTTTGCGAGTCGAAAACAATCGCGGGCGACATCCTCGACGAATTTCGGATTTCTAAACATCTCTTCGACCACCGCGGCCTCGTCGTTTGTTTTTAGCACTGTATATGTAGGAGAACTGAAACTCTTTTCGCAGATTTCGATGAGTTCTTCCAGCCTGATCTCCACATCGATGGGGACCTCGACCCAGAGGTCAACTTCTGCTCGTTGGACGTGCGCCTTGCCCTTTGTGGTTTCCAGGCTATGAGGGCAGAGCGTGTTTCCTACGGCTTTCACTCTCAGATTCTTGAAAAAAGTTCCGTTTCGAGATACGACTCCGACAACAACGTCATAGGGCTCGTCTGTTGGCTTGTTTGTGACGGGCGTGTGTCGTCTGAGAAGCAGAGTCGTTTTTATCGAAATCTCTCCATTGGAATATTTGTGCCGATTCTTGAGCTCGGTCAAAATATCAAGGCCGAGCATTTCGAAGCTGTCCTTGGGCTGCCTCGATCCCTTGGAAACGACCTCGTTTATGGACTCGACAAGACGGGACATGTGGATGCCCTTGCGTTCAGTATCAAGGTCGATGAAGAGATCAATTTCAGCTGTAAAGAAAGAGCCAGCGCTGTTCGTGAGTTTCAACCCGGTGCGCAAACCGGAGACCCCGACACGGTCAATAATCTCCTTTACCTTAGGGAGGCGATCTTGTGTCGGTTGGCTGTCTTGAAAAGTCTGAACCTCGGTCAAAGGAGATTCAAAGATCGGTTGGGCAAGTTAAGGTTATAAAAGAATGCGGTAGCCGCGCGCTCTAATAGTAGTAGGCCTCGACTGGCGACTTCAAATACTTGCTCGCAAAGTTCCACGCTGCTTCGGCAGTCTCGAAATATTTCCACTGCTCCTTGCCACCGGGAACGAACTGGTTTGACACTTCGTCAAATACTCTCTCTTTGATGTTGATGCAGAACCTATCGTCGCACTTTGTGAGGAAGACGAACGCACCTTTCGGGTATCCGGGAACTTCGGCGACAAACCTGATTCCTTCGTCTAGGTCCAGGCCCCAGAGGAGCGTTTTAAGTTCCCGAAGTTGGGTAATTTTCCTTTCAGCGTAGGCATCGTTGCCTGCTGGTTTTTCTTCGCTCAAATCTGTTTGAAGTGAACCGCACTAGGATAAAAGCTAATAATTGCCCGAGGCGAGTGCTATTTAGCCCTCTTTGACAACGGTTTGACGTAACCTCGACCAAAATATTACTCCCAGGGTTTAGATAATCTAGAAAGTGTTTTTTTGCGAATCTTTGATACTTTGTCGCGCTCCAAGGTCGAGATACTAGACAGTGATGACTTCAAAATGTTCGTCTGCGGTCCGACGGTGCAGGACAATGTGCACTTGGGGCACGCCAAGACGTACATAGCGTTTGACGTACTGGCGAGATGGCTCCTAAAGCGCGGAAAGCAGATTTTTTTCGTAATGAACATAACGGATGTTGACGACAAAATCTTCGACCGGGCAAAGCAAGAGGGTACGCCCTACATGCAGATTGCTGACAAATTTTTCAACGCCTTTATGGAGGATCTGGACGCTCTAAATATAGCGACGGTGAGCAAGTTCGATAGAGTCTCAAATTTCATCGACGAATCCGCGTCGCTGGTAAAGCAGCTCCTTGACTCTGGAAAGGCGTACAGACTTGACGGCAATGTGTACTTTGACACGTCAAAGGCCGTAGATTACGGCAAGCTTTCGCACCAATCTCAGATAAGCCTCAAACTAAAGCAAATCGACGCGGCTCCTGGGAAAAGAAATGGCGTGGACTTTTTGCTTTGGAGGTCGGTTCCGGAGGAGAACGAAGGAGTATGGCATTCGGTGGTTGGAAACGGGAGACCGGGCTGGCACATAGAAGACAGCGCCGTTGCCTTCTCAGAGTTCGGCGGCCCGTACGACCTTCACGGTGGGGCGAGTGAACTGATCTTTCCGCATCACGAATCAGAGCTAGCACAGGACGAGGCAATATCGGGCGAGGTTCCGTTCGTCAAGATATGGATGCACACAGGACTGCTTCTAAAAGGGGAGGAGAAAATGAGCAAGAGTCTCGGAAATGTTGTGACAATAAGACAGGCGCTTTCGAAATTCACAGCGGATGAGATCAGGTTTCACTTTCTGAAGCGCCACTACAGGGAATCCTTCGAGTACGATCAGAAGTCGTTGGAGCATAGCAAAGATGAGTTCAGACAGGTTATTAATGCGGCAAATCTTGCGCCTCGGGACTCGAAGATCGGGCATGCTTCAGGAAAAGAATGGGAAGAGTTTTGCTTGCAGATGGACGACGATCTTCGGACTCCAGAAGCGCTTTCAACACTACTGAGGGTCAGCAAATCGATTAGAGAAGACAAGCCAGAACTACATGCCACCTTCTGGAACATGGTCGAGTCCCTAGGTTTCAGACTTTGAACGAAGACATTGCGAAATTTCAAAAAATGCTTCTTAACGAGCGCTCGTTTGACAGATTATTCTGCGATGTTGCAAACTCGAACAGGTTTGATCTCTACTACAATACGAGCTTTGCTGACGACCCCGTATTCAACCACGCTATAGTCGACGACGCAATTCTCGATTCCTCGTATTCTACTGACGCGGACTCTTTGCTAATCTTGCTCAGCGAAATCAAATCCGTAGCTCTCGGCAGAGATGTGATGCTCACCATTTTCGTTGAAAGATTCTGGAAACTCTGCGAGCGGCTGGAGAGCGCCGCAATAGAAGATGGATTCGTGGTTGCTGGCTCGATGAACATTCTCTCAAAAAAAATAGGCAAAGCTCTCCAGAAATTCAATGAACCTATCGATGTTTTCGAAACCGAGGATATCTCGTTATGGAACCAGACGTTCATGCGTTCGTATTCGATCGGTCAAAAATGGGCGCCAGAGTTGATAAGAAGAGAAGAGATGTTTTTGAGCGATCCTTCGACTCGTTTGTTTCTTGCTACGGAAAAGGAGTCAGACTTGCCTTCCGGATGTCTCCTTGTTCACAGAACTCCAAGCGATTATCTGGGAATATACTGCGTGGGTACAGTCCCGGAGAGACGACATAGGGGCGTAGCCAAAGCTCTCCTTGCTGCGGTTGAGAATCTTGCCATCGAACTGCATTGCGAAAATCTCACGCTGCAAACGATCGAGAGCGATGGAGTCACTCCGATGTATCTGGGACTGGGGTTTAATCTAGACTTCCAAAGAGACGTATTGAAGTTGCCCTGATTCTTGCGTCAGAGTTTATCAAGATCTTAAATGTGCGCTCACCAAACCGAGGAATCTATGTGGCATATTAGGTAGTCGAGATGAATTCCGGTTTGCTTTCTTTTCCCATGCGTCTGCAACCCGAATCCGTGATAGCGAGGGTGTCGCCGAGACTCAATCCAAACTTCAAGTCCTTAGTCATTCCGTGTGGCTCTAGCTCGATGGTCATGTTTTCCTTGAATACAAAAGATCTGTCTAGCATGTGTAGCGGTTTGGCGGGAATTGTTCCAATCGGTTGTTCGATGGACAAACCCATGCCGTGAAACATGGGATTTGAGAAAGTGTATCCAGCTTTCAGTATAGGCATTAGTACTATATCTTCGAGCTCTCCGGCGGTCAGGCCGGGTCTCAGGGTATTGTATCCCAAGGTGTAGCCTTCCGAGCATGCCTCGAAAACACGCTTCCACTCTTTTGTTGGAGTTCCAGCGACAAACGGCTGGTTATACTGGATTTCGTAGCCAAGATATCTGACAGCAAATTCTGTCAGAATGACCTCGTTTTGCTTCACGGGCTTTGTACCGGGCGTGTCGACAAATGCCATGTTCACCCCTGCGTGCGTGATGTTGTCGCCGAATGAATAAGCGAAAAAATTGCCAATCTCAGCACCGCGTTCATACATAGTCGTTATTGCGCCGAGTTTCATAGCCCTGTGGTCTGCCGAAGGTTTTGCATTCTTTCTTATTGATTCGATAACCTGGGCCCCGATCTGCGAGGCAATTTCCATGCATTTCAATTCGGCCGGCGTCTTGATCTGCCTTGCGGCCTCGACCATGTTCGAAACATCGACTAGTTCAGCCTCTTTCAGGTCGGAGACAAGCCCCACGTAAGTTGAGTGAGGAAATCCGTATTCTACCCAATATTTGTCCGCAGAAACGATCCCGATCTTCCCTTTGTCCAAGTTTAGCTCATGCATTTTCTCGGTGATGCCGCGCGAGTAATGAGGATGAGCGTTGCGCACTTCGGATACCCACGCGCCCTTCCAGCTTCCCTTCCCAACGTGACCGAAAAATGGAAACATTGTGGGTTCACCATAGAGCGGAAACAAGAGATAGCCTTCAGGAATGTTGGAAAGATATCGGAGGCTGCCGTTCGAGTAGTTTATAGCTTTGTTCCCGTAAACTACAAGACAGTCTAGTCCTTCGCGCTTCATCTCTTCGCGTATGGTTTTCCAGCGTAGATCTCTTTCATCGAAGGTTAGGGGATTTTCGAGCTGCAAACTGATGAGCCGAGATAAATACGTGAATAATATACACATTTTGAGCGCGAATGAGCATGAGCTCGGAGGGTCCTAACAACGACCAAGTGCTTTAATTTGTGCGCAAATCATCGAGTCATCCGTGCTCAGCGACTCGACAAACGTGGAGCCTTAATTGCCGCGTTATCCGTGTTTCAAATCGCCAGTGTGTTCAAAAAGGGGACGGGATTCAAGACTGCTTTGATTCAAATTATTGCCTCCGAATAAACCTGATTCATGTGCATTTACACAGAAAGGGTACCAAGATTCAACGAGTGCTGGCATAACCTAAGACACACCATGCTACTCAGAGCCTCAATGGTGGTCGTAGCATCAAATGCGCGTCACGCCAGCCGCGCGCACAGAGTGGATGGCAGCAAGAGTTTACACCAAATAAATCCTGGGCATTGTGACAAGACCTGGGAGAACATAACCACAGGGGTTGCACGCGGGTGGCTAACTGCGCTCTGGTGGGATTGGCAGAATCGAACTCCGCTCGAGCGGGAAGGATTCGAAACAAGGTGGTTTTGTCGAGGTTAACCCCTACTACCAAGCAGTTCTTAGAAAGCATTTTCAGAGAGCGAAGGATCTATGATATCATTACAAGACTTGACTTCCAGCTTGAGCGAACCCAGACCGTCACTCGACAAACACGGTTTCATAGCCCATACAGAAGAGATTGTGATCGAAGTTCCATTGAAACGTTTCGACGAATGGTCATGGTCTACCTCTCTGGACTCGGTTCTCAAGGGAACGAAAAGAATCTCTCGCGTGGTTCGTACTGAGATAATTGAGGGAACATGGGGTGAAGTTGGCGCAAGGCGCCGTGTCATCATGGAGGATGGCAACGAGGCTGTAGAAGAAATTCTGGAGAACGTTAGACCGACGTTGTTCCGTTATCAGGTATGGGGCTTCACGAACAGAGGCAGAATCCTGACCAACTATGCTATTGGCGAGTTTCGCTACAGTGAAGACTCGGGTAAAACAAAAGTGAAGTGGACTTATTCCTTCCACAGAAGATTCCTTCTCGCGGCGCCTTTCCTTTCGAGATTCGTGAAGACCGATTTTTCGGAGTTCATGCGCAATGCCCTACAGACAATAAAACAAAAGGCGGAACAGCATCACTCCGAGCAACAGTGATCAATCCCTGTAATCATTCACCCAACGGCCTTCAGGGTGCGTGGACAAGACGGGAATATAACCCTGAAACTGATCCTTAGGACCGCCGTTTTACCATTAAACTACTAGCCCGACACTTATTGGGCTGGACAGAAGTAAGGAGGTTCGCTCTGTCGTTGAGTGTTGGAATTCCTATCAAACAAAGTTGCTACTGCTGATGAAGAATGCTGGGTTCAGGGCTAAGAGAAGCCCACACAGGGCTTTCAAAATCCTAAAGCCCACTGCCAAATAGTAAATGGGCTCGGAGGGACTTGAACCCACGACCCCCGCCGTTTTCTTGCTAGAATCGTTAGCAGTCAGAGCGGTGTCCTAACCAAGCTAGACGACGAGCCCACTTTCAAAATTTACTTTGAAAGTTCGCTTAAATGCTTTCTCAGAAAAATGTTTGCAGAAATTCGAAAGTGGACTGGAGGGGATTTGAACCCCTGACCTCTCGCGATCACGGAAAAATCTTGCGAGGCGAGCGTTACTACCACTGAACTACCAGCCCATCCAATTTGCAACTCTTATCGAATTCGAATAGATGAACATTCGGGTCTGTCGTGCGATGAAAACAGAAGATTAAAAAAAGGAGTTTGGTCTCTTTTCGTGGAATCTACCTGGGCCGGTAGCTCAGCATGGGCTTCTCCAAAAGAGGGATGCACTTAGAGCGCGTGACTGATAATACTCGACAGAGATCACGAGGTCGCCGGTTCAAATCCGGTCCGGCCCATTCACGCTAATCGATAATTTCGGCTGCGCGCTTCCATCGTCTATTTATGACGATCGAAGTTTAATGATTCACTGGTTCCTTCAAGAATTAAAAGCGATTATTGGGTAGCAGTGAGTTAGACATGGCCTCCCGCCCTAACCTCGTACCTTTGTACCTGTCATCTCAAAAGACCTGAATTCAGCGCAGGCGCCTTGTTACTATGTGACATGCAATATTTGTAAGAAATCAATTGTTTCAATGGGAATAATCAATGAAAACATAGGGGTACCCCCTAGGAGGAGGATCGGAGCTAGCTAATGTCTTTCGAGTTGGGGCGGGTCTCAGGTACGGGTCTTTTGATCAGGTCTTTGCATCTCGTCAAACGTCGAGAAAGTTGTTGCCGCATATCAAAGATGTTTCCGGATTTCTGCCGCTGCGCAAGAGCAATTGATGAAGACTCGACTTTGGGCCTCTTCATATTCACTCTAAATTGAGCTATATAGCGACTATAGTCTAGTTAGCGAAGCGATTTATCGGACGTGATCAGATAGGAATCGGCCGTAAGACAAGATGGACTACGGCCTAAACAGCTGCCGGCGTTGCGGAAAAGAAATCAGACTGAATCATATCGGCTTTTACAGGCTGAATGAGGCAACAGACAGGTTCGAGCTAGAGTGCGAGGACTGCTACTCGATCGGCGAGGTCACCTTTGGGGCGGGCGTCCGATTTGTCGGCTCCTATCCTAAACTAAAGATCTCAATGGATTCCTGATACGAATCACGATTCGACTCGCGAAATTCGTGTCCATGTTTACGTTTCGGGCTTCGCAAAAGGTATTATTTGCGAAAGCACGATTCTCAATGAAAATATCTTGTCGTACGACATGGACGCTCAACAAAGAATGGACGAAATGCTGGAATCTGAGAAAATCGAGGCGATAATGCGAGCCGCGAGGCCGCAAGTCGCGGTGATCGGAGTCGGTGGTGCTGGTTGTAACATCGTATCCTGGGTCAAGGAAAAAAAGGGTGGAGTCTCGGGAGCAAAACTGATCGCTGCGAACACGGACGCAACTCACTTGAGCATCGTAAAGGCTGATAGGAGAGTACTGCTCGGCGAAAAGACCACGAAGGGAATGGGAGCAGGCGGATATCCGCAGCGCGGAGAGCAAGCAGCGAGAGAGTCTTTAGAACAGGTAAAGAAAGACGCCGCGGGATCTAACATTATTTACGTCGCAACCGGCCTCGGCGGAGGAACCGGAACGGGCGCCTCGTGGGTTATCGCAAACGCTCTAAAACCTACGGGAGCTCTCATGATAGGCGTCGTGACGCTGCCGTTCGCAGTTGAACGGTTCAGGTACAACAACGCGAAAGTAGGTCTGGAACACTTGAGGGCCCAGTGTGACACTGTGGTCGTTTTGGACAACACTAAACTTGCAAAGGTCGCGGGAGACCTGCCGCTCAAGGAAGCGCTTGGCGTCGCAAACGAGCTTGTCGGCGAATTTGTCAAAGGAATTACTGAAACGATAACGACAGCCAGTTTGATCAACATCGACTTTGCGGACATTCGGGCGATCATGGAAAAGCGCGGAATCGCAGCCATGGGAGTCGGCGAAGCGCACGGCGACGACAGGATCGAAAGAGCGGTCCAGTCCGCATTGGACGCGCAGCTTCTGGACATCAAGGACGCGACAAAAGCTTTCGGAGTGCTGATTCACGTAACCGGAGGAGAGGACATTACTCTGGACGAGGTAACGCAGGCCGGCGAAATGATTACCAGATCGCTGCCGCCAAAGGCGAGAGTCGTCTGGGGAGCGAGAGTCGATCCCTCGCTGCAGGGACGAGTTCGAGTGATGGTCGTTTTGACTGGCGTCGAAAGTACATTCCTAGCAGAGCACCCAAGCGCGGTAACTAGAATCCTGCGGGCGCGAAACTAGAAAAAAGTATGGACCCTGCCGGGCTCGGCGCTCGGCAGAAGAACCGGGCTCACCAAAGAGTTTCCGGCGCAGGATCGGTTGATCCAAATTCTGCGACAGATACTCTTCCCGGAGCGGATTTTCACTCCGTTTCTACAAGCGGAGAGTTCTTCCACTCCGTCTCGATAAGAGAGGATTTGCGGACTGACATGGCATCGATTTTTATGGAGACTAGCTATATATCCAGAATCTGCATTTTCAATACAGATTTATGATCAATAACAAGGTCTGAGGGCTGTATTCAGGCCAATTTTGCGATTTGTAAACACGTTTCATATCGAACAAGTGAATTAAGTTGGACGTATCCTTGGAGCACAAGCCGGCCTTTAACCCGTTTTTTGAATCAAAGGCTTTCCGCTCATAGCGCTAGGCTGTGCTATTCCCATGGCCTTCAGAACGGTGGGAGCAATGTCGATCAAGCCAGGTTTTCTTGGCGTGCCGATTTTCCATTTTTTAGAAACTATAATCAGCGGAACTGGGTTTGACGTGTGGGCGGTGTGAGGCTGCTTTGTTTCGTGACTGAACATCTTCTCCGCATTCCCGTGATCTGCGGTGACGATGAGCGTGAGGTTTTCTGACTCTTTCTCCCAAGCTTTGATTATGAGTCCGAGATCGCGGTCAACCGTTTCAACTGCCTTTATCGTTGCCGGAACCTTACCGGAGTGCCCAACCATATCGGCGTTGGCAAAGTTGACGAGGATAAATCCGTACCTTTTGCTCTCGATTGCCCTAACCGTCTCCGAAGCGATCGCGTTGGCGCTCATTTCGGGGCTGGAATCATAAGTACTGACTTTGAGCGACGGGACGAGAGTCCGATCTTCGAGCTTTCTAGGTTTTTCGACCAGACCGTTGAAGAAGTAAGTCACGTGTGCATACTTTTCAGTTTCCGCAATATGGAGCTGTCGAACGTTGTTCTTTTCCAAGACAACGCTCAAGGTGTCGGGAATCCGCTCCCTTCCCAATAGTGCTCTAACTTGCTTGAATTTCGGATCGTAGACTGTCATGGAGACAATTTCGACTCTGGGCCTCACAGATTCCCTGCGGTCAAACTGATTTCCAAATTCTCTAGTGCTAAAAGAAAGCGACTTTGTGAGCTGGCGCGCCCTGTCGGGTCGAAAGTTGAAGAAGAGAACTAGATCGCCGTTTCTCATCCCCCGGTAAGAGCGGTTGACAAGAGGAACGAAGAACTCGTCGTTGACTCCACTCTCGTAGGATTTCCTCACGGCTTCGGTCGGTTCATCAAACTTTTCTCCGTCGGCGTAGACTATTGCGTGATAAGCAAGTTTTGTTCGATCCCAGCGGTTGTCACGATCCATCGCGTAAAAGCGACCGCTTATAGTCCCGATGGAGGAATTTCCGATTTTTTCGAGATGGTCTTCAAGATCTCGAACAAAATTCAGACCGCTTTGCGGAGGCGTGTCTCTCCCGTCCAGAAAGGCGTGAACGACGATTTTGTCGATTCCGCTATTTTTAGCGATTTGAAGTAGTGCGTAGAGATGCTCTATGTGGCTGTGCACGCCGCCGTCGGAAGCGAGGCCCATGAGATGCAGAGCTCCATTTCTCCGTTTGAGTCGCCGAAACGACGAAAGCAGAACAGGGTTCTTGGCTAGTCGGCCGGAGTTGATCTCGTCGTGGACACGCATCAGGTCTTGGAAGACTATTCTCCCGGAGCCAATCGTGAGGTGGCCGACTTCAGAATTTCCCATCTGACCGCGCGGAAGGCCAACGCATTCGCCAGAAGCGCAAAGCTCAGTTTCGCCAAAGCGCTTTTCGATCGAGTCGAAATTTGGTTTCTTTGCCAAGCTGATCGCGTTGTGCTCTCCGGGAGAATCGATGCCCCAACCGTCCAGAATGATCAGTACGACAGAGTGTTTTTTGATTTCCTTTTTCACTCTCTATTCCTCGAACAAGAAAGATATACTCGGCAAGTTTCGAGCGAATTAAAATTAATTGGATTCAGACGGGTCTCATAAGGCCCGGCCTCGAGAGAAACGTACTTGTGGTGGGGCTGAGCTCGATGCTGGCGACATTCGGGAATACTCTCTGGTTTTACTTTCTTCCGGTGTATTACATGCAGGAATTCGGCGCCACGCCGTTTGAATATTCCGACAATACCCGCGCTGGTCGTCAGCGGGTACCTCCTCTCAATAAAGCCGCAGCTACCCTTTTACGCAAACTCCATAATGGGAGCGATTGCACTGGTTTTACTGCTTGTTTTCACTCGAAAGTCGCCATCATGATTTATACCCGCACGGATTTCAGAAAAAGCGTCTTGTCCGAAAAACAATCTCTCGAATCCAGGAAATACGAGTTTACGGTCGACGGCACGATGCCCGTTCTGGAGTTTGACCTGAGCGCCGGGGATGAAAAAGAGAAATTACATCTGGAATTGTACAATCCGCTCTCTAACGAAATCTTTGAAGCTAAATTTGTCAAAGGCAGGCTCGAAGTGGACAGGGACGGTTCCATCACCTATTTCACGACCAGCGCTGAAGAGGTAAACGTTTCTTTGTTCTGCGGAAGAAATCTGACAATCAAATTGACGAAAAGCGGAGACGTCACGATAAAGACGCCCTCGAAGATAGTTTTGATCGAGGAAGACAGGCCCAGGACTAATGGAGTCACCTCTGACACCGTCAAGCTCAAGCTAAAGTAATCACTCATACCTGGAATGTACCCTGTAGCGCAGGTATCTGTCGTCCGGGGAGAACTTTGGCGGGTGCGGCGTTACTGTTTCACTGGAGCCGCACCTGGGGCACTTTTCATTTAGTGTATAATTCTGGCAGACCCTGCACTTTCTCAGGATTTTATTCAAGTTGTTTTCGCGATTCCTCTCTGGTGAACGCGAACTTGCCGTGGCTTTTCTCGATAGTCGTTTTTATCTTGTCCAGCGCGTTCTGCAGCGCCCTCTCGCCGACCCTGTAATTCTCTGCCTTGACTGTGAGCCTGTACTTTGGCGTTCCCAAGTACGTGACGCTGACCTGCACTCCCGAACCCTTCACGTCTTCACCTGCTCTCAAAGCCTTCTTTATCACCTCGATGCCGTCCGATGCCTTTACTCTAATATCCATGATTCCCCTCACCTCAACTACCGGGATTGCGATCTTTTCTTTTGAGACAGCTTCTATGATCTCTGCCTTCCCAGGATCTAATCCTAATTTCTGGACTGCCTTTGGACCGCGCCTCGCGATGTCTTCAAAGCCGTCGTAGACCGAGTCGTACTGCTCCAAAATTTGGTCTTCTAGAGCACGTAGGGAGTTTTCATCCGTCGATAATCTAGTCTTCAGGGCGTCGAGAATTAACCTTGCCTTTTCGGTTTTCTTTAGCTCGATTATCTTTGCCTTTCTTTCTTCGCTCGAGACCTGCCTTAATGTGAGGTCGATTTCCCTTCGCGCCCGGTTTACCCTGATCACTTTCAGTACTATCTTCTGTCCGGGCTTTGCGTAGCGCTCAATGTCCCTGACCCATCCGGTTGCGATTTCGCTGATGTGTAGAAAGGCTGGGAGCTTGTTGTATTCGTCTAGGCTGACGTAGACTCCGTGAGGCGTAATCTCGTTGACGCTCGCGATAACGAGCTCGCCCTCTTCGGGCATCTGCTGGGGAGCCTGCACGTCGCCTACTGACAAATTAACACTTTCTTAGGTATAGTCCAGTCTCTTCACTTCAGCGGCCAAGCTGTCGGTGTATTCGATCTTGCCGCCGGTGTTGTGCGCTAGAATTTCGCCGCACTGCTTACACTTTACAGGTTCAGTGCTGTTCGAATAAAAGACGTTCTCAGTGCCACACTTTACGCACGTTCCGGACAGAAACTGGCTGCTCGGTCTCGGGATTCCGATCCTTTCCTTCTTTACCAATTTACTGCTCGATCTCCAGCTTGCGCAGCCTGATTCCTAACCTAGTTACATACTTGCCGCACACCTTGCATTTCAATCTGAGAATCTGTTTCTTCGTTGTCTTTGCGGTCCTGACTAGCTTCGGGAACTTTTGTCCGCCGTAGCCGTGAATATCTTCTTCGTGTCTTCTCGCGCCCACTGCCGTCGCCCTCTGCTTTCCCGCCTTGTACAATGACACGGTATGCGCGGTGTGCTTGTTGCACTTTGGGCAGTAGGTGTTCATTTCTTTTACCATCTTCATCTTAAATCAACTACGAGCCAATTCAAATTCTGCCTTTATAACCAATCTGGTTCGTCAAAACTTGAAGTACAGCGGCAAAAACGCAAAAACATCTCTGAAATGCGGCAACAACTACTCGACGTTTGACGCGTTGAAGACCTGATCAAAGACCCGCACCTGAGACCTGCCCTAAATCGAAAGACAATAGCTAGCTCCCCCCTCCCCTAGGGGGCTCTGTCAAGTCTTCGTCCTTCGAGCAGAGTTCCTCTTTGCTCAAATTTTTGCTGATTGAAGAGCTCGGTAAGCAATAGTCCCAGCCCCAAGCAAATACGAGGCTGCCGAGAGCAGAGAGAACCAAGACAGAGCTACCGCCTAGTCGAGGACACAACTAGAGAGTCGGAATACAATGGTGAGAAAGAATATCGTAGTGGGCGGCGAGTCCTTGAATCAGAGCTAAGAGCCCAATCGCAATTTGCAGCTAATGAAATGATAACGTATTATAACGAATTTATTCGCAAGTTACTTAGCAATATGGTTCGCAGTAAATTAGCTTTCCCAAACACGCTCTTAGAGCGAAAATCCTCCCGCAGGAATCTCTTGAATTAACCTTTCAAAGGCCGTTCTTCAACCGCCCTTATGCTGTTCAGCGATGTTGCAACCAGCCTCAGGTTGGTGTTCAGACTCGCCCTCAGTGAAATCAGATCGTCTGCGTCGAATTTCATGGAAAGCTTGCCTTTCCGTGTGCGAAGCGACATTCTGCAGCGTTTAGCGTTGTCGCACTCTGGTGCCATTGCAGCTTCCAGCGCGCCGAGAACCTTACTGTCTCCGATGATTTCTACTCGCAGCTGTGCAGAGGAGACTTTACTTCGCCGTACTGATGTCGTAGGCTTCCCCTGCGATCTTGAATCGACAGGTAGTACAGCTCCAGATCCCAATGCTCTCTCTTCTAAACCTGGTAGAGCCGCACGATGGGCATCTCCTCGTTCTTTTCAGGTTGCCCATGATTCTGCTGTAGCGCTTGCGAACTGTCGAGCCGTACCTTGCGCCGAGTCCCTTGAGGCTACCGCGATCAGAAGAATTAGACATAGTTGGCGCCCTGTTTTATTATCGATCTTATTTCTTCGCCTTTAAGCTTAGCCGTTTCGGCAGCCTGCAGTACCTGCTCTATCGTCAGAGTTCCCGGCAACCCCTTTTGTCCCGCGCAGATGTTTCCCCTGTCGTCGGAGACAAGCGTAATGCGAGCCTCCATCACCGCTTCTTCCTCGTCTGTCGGGTCGACCAGAAGGTTATCTCCGATCCTCGCTTGAGTAATCGCTATCGGAACCGTTTGTATCGGGAGGGGAATAGTTTCTTCCGTTTTTACCGGCTTGCCGTCTGAGTCGAGTGAATATTTCGGAATTTTCGCGGTGAGTAAAGCTGCTACAACAGAATAGGAGGTCGCGTCGAACAAGTTGCCATCGACGTTGATAATGCTCACATCTACAAAGACAGCGTAGACGTGCTTTCCCTCAACCAAAACAAGTTTCGAAACGTCGATCATCCCAGACTCTCTGATCCCGCGGTCGGTCACCCTTGCCAGTTCGATAGTGTCCTCGTCGGGTGGTCCCGGCTCCGCGTATGGCGACGCCAGAGGCAAAATTTCGGCGCCGACAACCAGTAGACCTTTGTCTGGAGTGTCCGGGAAAGGAGCTCCCAGATTGACCTTGATTCCAGCAATAACCTCGGTGTTTCCGAGTTTTATTCTGGCAGAGCCCTCGGCCTTTTCAATTACGCCAGTTTCCACGACTAGCTCTCGAATGTCCTTGAAACCTCGTCCGTCCAGTCTTTTTCCCTTGCTCAGAAGGTCGTTCATCTGAGTGCGTCTAAGCTGCTCGACGACCAGTGTTTTCTTGACGGCAGACACTACTGTCCGCCCTCCTGCATTTCACCGTTGCCGAAATAGCGCTTGATAAGAGCCTCTCTTTGAAGCTGGTAGACCTTCCTGCAACCTTCCAGTGCCCAATTGAAACCTTTGTTAAATTCCTCGGGATTCAGCTGACCGTCTAGTTGCAGCAATGTGACCTGATTGGAGTTCGGCATTATCGCGATCGGCAAATCCGCCTGGCCCTCCTTGTCTTCAGTATCGTCCACGTCCAAGACTACTTGTCCAGCTACCTTTCCTGCAGCACATGCTACAACTAGATCGCGCATATTGATACCGGCGTCTGCGAGTGCAACTGAGGCCGCACAGATACTGGCGCACCTTGATCCCCCGTCTGACTGGAGTATCTCAACGTAAACATCGATCGCCGTTCTAGGATAGTCCTCGAGCATCAGCGCGGGCTCAAGAGCCTCCCTGACAACCTTGGAAATTTCGATTTCTCTTCTCGATGGAGCAGGATTTTTTCTCTCGTCGGTCGAGAAAGGAGACATGTGATACCTGCATCTCAAGAGACTCCTATCCGGCAGTGCGTTGTGCTTCGGGTGGACTTCCTTCGGTCCGAAAACACCAGCCATTATCTTGTTCTTCCCGAAGTGAATCAGTGCCGAACCGTCGGCATTCTTCAGGACGCCAACTTCGATCGATACCGGACGAAGCTCGTCTATCTTTCTTCCGTCGTGTCGTAGCCCTTCTGCATTTATGAGACTGCTACTGTCTCCTCCTTGCTTTCCCAATTTTGTTCACTTTTTTCCTAATTCGTAATATTCATTCTATTCTTCGGCTGATTCTTCATAGGCGGCTTCAGCCTGCTCGATGGTCTCCTGACCTTGAGCCGGCGCTTGCGGTTCCTCGGATGCGACTGGAGGTTCTCCACTTAATTCCTGCTTCTGGGCGGCAGTCAAGCCGAGCATCGCCTGCACCTTCTCTGTCAAGTCCGCGGAATGGGCTTCTTCCTCTACAAGGTTAACGGCCTTTGCGGCCTTTAGAGAATCTTCAGTCCCGCCAACTATTATCACGACACCATTCTGACCGATAAGCATCCTGCAGTGCGATCCGGCTTCGATGGATTTTATCATCGAGCCTTTTTTGCCTATCAACCGCGGAACCTTCGCAGGTGAAATCTTTACAACAAGACCTCTGGGTATTCTCCCCAATCCAGGTCCAGAAATGGAAAGCAACGGGTCCCTTGTCCTGTCGAACGCGATTATTCTGGCTGCAATCATATCTCCGACCTTCAATTTGTCCGTCAGCGAGTCTTTCGCAGGGGAGTAGTCGCGACCGAAAACTGAGGCGGCGGGCAAAATTCCAAAGAAGCATGAATTGATGTCCGCTTCCCAAGCAAAAGCGCTGTAGTCGACAATCTTTCCCACGACTAGATCATCAATCCTCGGGAGGTACGGCCCTGAAAGTGCAACTACTCTCGCGGTGTCATGACCGATCTCCGCCATTCCTATTCTGGTAGCGACCAATTTGTCTCCCATTCGGACTACATTCAAATCTGCACGTAAATTCCCACGCGCGACAATCTCGCCTGGAATAACATATCTTCTCCTTACTTCTGGCACGAAATCTCACTTTATTTCTTATACTAAATTAGCTTTCTATCTGATCAGTGAAGCTTGGGCCGTTCCCTTGGTTAGGGAGCCCAGTCGGTCAATCAGGGTCGAGTGGACTCCGGCGGGTATTTCAATGATTACAGTTAATCCGCCGTCAGGCCCCCACTCCTCTTTTGAGATTTCGCCCACGCCTTTTAGCGCGCCAAAGGATTGAGAGGCAAATTGCGGAGGCACCTTTACCAACAATTTGATTTTCTCTGACTTTAGAGGAAGAATTCCTCGTAGCGAATCGATGACGCCCTTCGCCTGCTCGTTAGCATCCTTGAAGGGGTCGATAGTCAGCCTCACCTCAGCCATCGCCTGCTCTATGCGTAGCGGGGGATGCGGGAGGCCGGTCCTGGGATCTACGAAATTCCTTGCGATGATGGAAACTATTTGCTTTCTTTTTTCTTCGACCAACCGTCGTCGCTGCTCTGTGGTAAGATTTAGGTCGCCTTTTCTCAGAATTATTGTGGCAATTTGTATAAAGTCAGTCGTCTTGAACGCTTTTGCTAGCTTTTCGGCCGGAACCCTCAGGCCCTTATTGGCATCTGAATAAACCTCATCTGAAGCGACGATTTGGGAGACCTCAATGTTCCTTCCAAATTTAAAATCCAAGGCAGGGTCAGGATGTACGAGTATCTCAAAATGCTCGCCTTCGATCGACAGGCGAACCGTGCTAAATTTTGACGACAAAAAGTTCCCGACTCTTCCTAGGGTTAACGCCGATTTCAGCGAAAGGTCTCATGGAGCGTATAGCCCCAGAAAAAGACCCCTACCTATTGCGAAGGAGGTGACTTTGCTCCGCTTTTTGCCTTCTCGGCGTAGCTGTCGACTTCGGCGTCTGACAATCGCCTCATGAGTTTCGTATCCACTGGAACGACAGCCATCTTGATGTGACGCGTGCCTGTTTTGTCCTCGCTGACCAAGTAAATCGATTCTACCGCCAAAGTGAGGGCATCATCGATGGAAATGTCCTCTTTGTATTTCTGCTCTAGATATTCGCCGACTTGATCTGCACCAGCGCCAATTGCGATTGCGAAATAACCCACGTAAGTACCGCTCGGATCTGTTAAGAATAGTTGCGGTCCGTTAGAGTCCACTCCCGCAATAATCAGAGAAACACCGAAAGGTCTCACACCAGCGTACTGAGTATATTGCTGACATTGATCGGAAAGCCTCTTAGCTACCGACTCTACGTCAACAGGTTCGTCGTAAACAAGTTTGTTGCTCTGGGCGACAATTCTAGCCTGATCGACTTGGACGCGCGCGTCAGGAATGTAGCCGGCCGCCGCGACTCCCAAGTGGTCGTCAACCTGAAAAATCTTCTGCGTTTCGCCGGGAGTCTGTAATTTTCTAGGGCGCTCCTCAACGGCGAGAATAACACCGTACTTTGTCCTGACGCCGACTGCGAGAGTACCTCGTCTTACAGTCTCAATGGCGTATTCAACTTGATAGAGGCGACCATCCGGAGAAAAAACTGTGATGGCCCGGTCATAACCTGCAGCTGCTGGAAACATAGTGTAGAACCACTTAAAATGCCTCTAGCTGCGGATTTAAGTTTTGAGCCTGCAACTTTGCCATAAACGGAATGCTTGATAATTCGACTGCGAAAGAGGGAATGAACGAATGAATATTCCAGGAAAAAAATTCTCGATAATTGAGACAATCGAGTTTCATGGCCATCCCAACATTCTCGGGACTCATCGCAATACGATTGAGGTAACCAAAGATGCAGAGATATCGAAACGAGGAGACTGCATAGTTGGTGTGAATGCTTCCAAGGCGAGTGCGGATCTCAGTCAGTCCTTGAAGCAACACATCCAAAGCGGAGGTAGACTCTCTTTTCTGATAAGTGTCAATACCTTGAGCTTCACTTTTCAAGGTAAGGGAAGAAAAGAACTTGATCTCACCAATCAGCATGAGCTGGTCTTTAGAAGATCGGAGTTTCCTAGCGACAGGACTGTAGCGATCTCCTGCGATTTTGCCGCAATCGATATTCCACGAAAAATGATTACCGCTTTGCAAAGTAGAAACACGCAAGGCTTTCTTGCGATCAGAGCTTTAGATTTTCAGGCTTCCGAAATAGACCCCACGCCTATGTTCATAGAATCGTGAATCGGGTTGTCGGAGGCGCAAATAGCCTTTTCCAAATTCGATTTTGATCCATCGCTAACGCTCGACTCGGGGCAAGTTTTTCGTTGGAGTGCGTTAGACGAGTCGCGGCGAGAGTGGATCGGAGTGGTAAGGCAGAATCTGTTGAGAGTCACGAAGGAAGGTGCGTTTGTAGTCGGCGGATCAAATCCAGATTCCGAATTGATTCAAAGTTATTTTTCATTCGACGAAGACCTCGATTCGATCTTCTCCACATTTCCTCCGGATGAAATCCTTGAATCAGCAAAACTACAGCTTCGGGGATTGAGGCTTCTGAGGCAAGATCCTTGGGAGTGTCTAATTTCCTTCGTCTGTTCTATAAACTGCAATATCCCGTCGATAAGGCTTAAGATCGAGAATCTCTCTCGGCGATTTGGAAGGAAAATCGACACAAGTTTAGATCTCAGAGCAAACGCATTCCCTTCCGCCGAATCACTCGCAAAAGCGTCAAAACGAGATCTTCTTGCTTGCAAACTGGGGTTTCGCTGGAAATACGTGAAATTCATAGCTAGAAAAGTGGCTGCGGGCAATCTCGATCTGGAGAGATTGACAAGCGTTCCATATTACGACGCATTTCCTGAATTGATCAGCGAAGTCTCTGGGAAGACTTTCGGAGTAGGTCCGAAGGTTGCGGACTGCACTTTGCTATATTCGCTACATAAGACTGAGGCATTTCCGATCGACGTATGGATATTGCGCTGCCTGAGGAAATATTACGGAAAAGAAATTCCAGACAATAATTCCGAGTCCCTGACGCCGAAAAAGTACTTCACTGTTTCAGATTCTATGCGCAGAAGATTCGGCAAATATGCAGGGTATGCCCAGCTCTATCTCTACGTGATGATGCGCGGCGAGTCGAATCACTCTATGTAGAGCGCGGGCTTGAATGGACTTGCGAAAATTGCCTTCCCCTTTGGATCATATTTTTTCGCCTCATTTGCAGCGTGAACCACGATCTCCAGGCTGAGTTGTTTCTGAAGGGAAGCACTGGCTCCATAGTAGAGCGTAGTCTCTATGACTCCCTCTGTCTTACGATAGTTTTCAAGGAATGTCTCTCCGAGCTCGTTGATAGTTTTGGAGATCTTGCTTGCAGCAGTGGCAGCGTCTTTTTTCTCGATCTCTGGATGGGCGGAGAAAAAGTGCCGCAGAGCGTCGCTAGTCTTCGTTCCGTCTTTTCTTGATTTCATGATCTCGGAAAACAAGTCGTATTGCCACTTTGGCGCAATGTAAATGTGAAGGGATTTCATCTGCTGCGGGATTAGTTTGAGAATGTTCTTGGCATCATCAACAACTCGTTGTAGTAGAATCTGTCCCAGTTCGGCCTCGGGATGGACTTTGGTCTCGTCTAATTTTGGAAACTCGGAGACTGCGATCATCCCTTTCTTTCCGCGCGTTTCGTTGATTTCCTCGGCCGAATATGGAAGGAATGGGGCGAGTAGTTTGATCCATGTATCAACCGCATAAGTTACTAGATTAGACGGGCGAACCTCGCTCTGAGCCATGTAGTCCCTTAGGTCGTTCCAGTATGCGTAGAAAGCCTCCTGGAAAGCAGACTTGGTTTTCATCATGTCCAAGTTTGAAGAAACTCGCGCTATATGCTTCTGGATCTGGTTCTCCAGCCAAAGATCTGAGAGACCTATGTTTCTTGAATTAGCGCCGGAGGATTCGAACGAGTTGACAAAGCTGGGGAGTGAATTGATCTTTAGCTGAATGTCTTTGGTGTTCTTATCTCTCCAGTCAACATCATCCATACCTTCTGCTCCATCCATGAGCCCCGCTCGTAAAGCATCAGCGCCGTACGATTGAAGGGCGTTCGATATGGTGATAATATTTCCCTTGCTCTTGCTCATTTTTTCGCCTTCGACCATCATCATTCCGTTTGCGGATATTCCCTTGGGCCACAGCGTGCGCGGAAAGAATGCCGCATGCTGAAATACGAAGAAGAGGAGGTGGTTTGGAATTAATTCCTTGGCAGAATTTCTGAGGTTGACCGGGTACCAGTAACGAAACTCGCTTCTCATAATCTCGATATCTTTTGATTTGACTCCGGTCCTTTTAGCTACTTCCTTTAGATCGCCCTGCCCCAAGAAAACATAGTTGAAAAATTCGTCGCTCAATGAATCTGCTGAGATGTGTAACTTTTTGAGCGCTGGTCTGATTGTGTAAAACGCCATGTAAATCGTCGAATCACTTAACGTCTCAACTATCCAGCCGGGGGACCAGGAAAGCGGTGTCCCTAGACCAACCTTCCTCGCGCATGGCCAGTCCTTTATCCAATCGACGACATCGTGGAACCATTGCTTGGCGCTTTCTGGAAAAATTTCAGCATTATTCACGCACTCGTGTGCGAGCTTCTTCCACTCCGGGTCTGAATATTTCAGAAACCACTGGTCTTGGAGCACTTTCACTATGCATTCCGTCAAGCAGCGGCACACTACCTTTTCAGGCAGGTCGTACATCGAACTGGCGAGATCTAGTTGCTTTAACTCTTCGATGATCAGTGGTTTAGCGTCGTTGACCATCCTTCCTTTGTACTTTCCTGTTTTTTCGTTTAAGACGCCTTGGTGAAACTCTTTCTTGTAAACTAGGGCAGTCGCCTCTTCAATCTTAGGATCTGCCTGATTTTTGATCTTCATTTCCTCAATGATTTGCTGTGCCGGGAATTCGGCCATTCCCGGGACCGTTATGAGAGATACCGGCATTATTTCGGCCAGCTCGTTCTCGTCTATGCCGTATAGCGTGGGACTCTGTTTGTCGGACTGGATATCTCGAAGCGCTATGTAGTCCATGGGTGCGTGAGCGGGCACACTGTAAACTACTCCAGTGCCATTGTCCGGATCTACAAACGTGGCGGGTAAAATAATTAGAGCGTCTTCCTGCCTCATCGGGTTTAGGGCGTACCTTCCGATGAGATCTTTTCCTTTGATTTCCCTAATCGTAGTTATTTCTCTCAGCTGATTACTGAGCTTCATCGCTGCTCTTTTGCTCACGATCCAATCGTATTTTCCGTCAACCCTAATCTTCACGTAGTCTGCGTCGGGATTGAGCCACATATTGGTCACTCCGTAAATCGTTTCAGGACGGAAGGTTGCGGCAGGCAGATAGGCATCATCTCCATCCAGTTTGAATAATACGAGAGTGTATTCCTCCCAAGTGACGCCTTCGCCTTGAACGCGATCGTGGTCGCCAGTTGGACTCTGATCTCTTGGACACCATACGACTGGATGAGTTCCACGCGTAACGTAGCCCTTCTCACGCAATACGTTGTACTGCCAGATCACGAATTTGTTGAAGGTAGGTTCCAGATCGGTCGTGTGGAATTCCCTCCTCCAATCAATCGAAAGGCCAAGCTGTTTTAGAGCAGCCCTCCCGGAATCCGTGTAGTATTGCGCCATGTATTTGGGGTCGTAGAATTTCTTGATCTCTTGCGGCGATATCCCGTCTATTTCTATGAACTCTCTAACCATCGCCTTGTCCCCGTTCGCGAGCCGCTCTGCCGCTGCGACGATTGGCTGACCTGTCCAGTGCCAAGCCCAGGGAAACAGAACATCGTAACCTTGCATTCTTTTGTAGCGGGCGTAGACATCTACTCTGACCGAAGTAAATGCGTGCCCGATGTGGAGAGGACCGTTCATGTACGGAAATGGAAACGTGACAAACTTCTTCTCTTTCTTCGGATCTGGGTCAGATTCGAAGATTCGCCCCTTTTCCCAGCGTTCCCTCCACTTGTCTTCAATGCCCTTGTCCATTTCGTTCACGCAAAAATCTACGCGATGGAGCTGGATTGATTTTTTGACAACGAATTTAACACAATCGCTCCAAGATCCCCGATCGAGTCAGGTCTTCGGTCGGCGCCTCCCTGGGCGAATCTGGGATTTCCTCCTCCTGAACCGCCTATCGATTTGGCGATCTCGCTTACGAGGAGACCTGCCTTGAAACCCTTCTTTTGAGCGACATCTCCGGAGAAGATGATAATTCTCGTGCGCGAATTTTCCTCGAATATCGCAATGTAGATTAAAGAAGGATTTGACTTGCATAACCTATCGCCTACGATAAGATGATACTCGGAATCAAGGCCCTCTTCGTAGACCGAGACGTATAGGTTGACTCCGCTAACGATCTCCTGGCTCATCTTCGAAGCTTCGGTTACCATGAGCTCGGCAAGTCTCTTTGCCAGCTGCTTTGCATTTCTGCGAGTAGTCTCAGAATCAGCTTTCATGTACGAAATGGAAGAGGACAACTTTTCGGTTGGAGTTTCAAGCTTTGCAGAAGAATCGAGCAATACTGATTCTAGTTTTTCAATATAGATTACGCCAGCTTCGCCCGCCACATATTCCAGGCGCTCCACGCCGTCTTGAACTCTTTCTGACTTTATTATCTTGATTATTCCGACCTCTCCGGTGCGTTTGACGTGGGTTCCGCCGCACGCTTCGATGTCAAACCCTTCGATGTTTACTATCCTCAGCATCTTTACTGGCGCCGCCCCGCCCTGGTACAGGCTGAAGCCGTATTTTTGTTCAGCCTCATTTCTGGGAATCCAGGAGATGTTGACCGCGAGGTTACGCCTCACAATTTCGTTTGCAAGCCTTTCGATCTCAAGAACCTGATCCCGAGTCAAGTGCGCAAAGTGCGTAATGTCCAATCGTCCCATATCGATATCCTTGAAGGCAGAATGTTGCCAAACCCACGGTCCCAAAACCTTTTTGGATGCTCCGTTCACAATGTGGGTTGCAGTATGGTGCCTCGTAATTAGCGATCTGCGCTTGGAGTCCACTATCCCTTCTATCTCGTCCCCCTCGGCAAGCTTCCCGTCCAATCCCCTAATGTGGTGCAAAACGGTGTTGTTTACCTTGACTACGTCATCAACCGTCAGGCCGTTGATAGTTCCGTGATCTGGCTCCTGCCCTCCGGCTCTGGCGTAAAAGGCAGTTGAATCCAGTACAACGAACTCACCAGGAAGTATCCTGACTACTTTTGCCCTAAATTCGAACTGATCGACATTCTCGTAGAAGATCAATTTAGTCGCGGGAACCTGGCCCATCTCTTGAATGACAGTTTGGCCTTCCCCTCTCTGAACCATGTGCCTAGAAATAATGCGGTTGTAAAAGTCTGCCGGAGGTTCGATATCGAGTCCCGCCTCTCTCAATAATTCGGGCGTTATTCCCTCGCTGTCGTAAAGCTCGACCAGTTTCTCGACATCAAGTTTTTGATTTTTCTTTGAAATTGATTCGATGATTTTCGAGGCTCTTTCTCTGGAGTTTGAGTACTTTTTCACCTCCACATCGAATATGATTCCTACATCTTCCACATGTTCTGAAAGCTCGGGATACATTCCATTCAAAGATTCTGCGTGCCAGCGCGCTAGTTCAGTAAGATCAAGTTTGATTCCTAGATAGTCCAGGAAATCGAGAGATCTTCGTAAAATTGCGCGGAGATTGTAGCCCCCGCCGACGTTGCTTGGAAGCATCCCGTCCGCAATTCCGAATAATAGAGTTCTAGTATGATCGACGAGCGAATAAATCGCCTGGATTCGTTGAACCTTTCTTCTCAGATCTGCCTCGAGAACTCCGAGATCCTTTGCAATGTTTGAATAGTCGGCCGCGGACCCCTTGAACTGGTCAATGTCGAGAGAACCCGCCAGCTTGAAGTATCCGTCGAGCGATCTGTCGGAGCCGATAGATAATCCCGTGCTTTTCCTGAATTTGTCGAGAACGGAAGCGAACACTGCGTCGTAACTGTTGTAGGTTCCCTGCGATACCCAGACAAAGCGCTCCAGCCCGGCTCCCATGTCGATCACTTTTTCGCGATATTCCTTGTATTCAGCCGGAGTGCCTTCGTAGGCGGTAAAGACAGCGTTTCCAAGTTCCAGGCCTCCGACATAGTACTCGAGGCTGTTTCCAAAGGCGCCGGGACCGAGCCACACGTCCTCCTTGAAAACGACTTTTTTCCTGTCGACACCGAACTCCTCCGTCAACAGCCGATAGTCTAGCTCAACGCATCTGTCCTTCCAATACCCCTTCTCGTTGGCTAACGCGTGTTGTCCAATCATGCAAAAAGATGTGTAGTGCCTACCGGTGACTCCTACATTCGCTACGTCAGAGAATCGAAGGCAGAACTGAGGTACTATGAGCGGATTATACGGGAACTCGAAGACAACCTTGCCCGATTCTATCCTTTGAAAATCTACGATAGAAGCGATCGTAAAATAAAGATCGGGACGCCATCTGCACACGACAGGGTATCTTGAGACTGGCTGGTGTCCATTTTTGCGGAAAAACGACTCGACCTTTTTCCAAGCAGTGACGTAGTCCACACTGATCTTTGTTGCAGGCGAACCTAGGAATTCGTACTGCTGACAGGGTTGCTCTGGACAGGTAGTGCGAGTCTCATCCAGCGTCCAGTAAAATCCACCGCAGCTTGGACACTTTTTTCGCAGGAAGCCCAAGTCGTTGAAAAGCGCGACACGATAGTACTTATCAGGTTCTGCGGAGAACCGCTTTCTGAGCAGCTCTTTCTCCTGAGGCAATACGCTTCCCGAAAATAATCCAGTTTAGGCGTTTATTAATTGACTGCTTCGCCCGAAGATTTTCTAGTACGGCTAACGTCAGTTAACTTTCGCTTTCGTACTCTTCGACGAGATCGTGAGCTCTGTCCACCAGAGAGTTCGTTTGACCTTGCAGCCTTCTTTCGTTGCCTTGCTGGACTCTGTTGAAAGTTTCCTCCTTCATTTTCTTTGAAATTAACTGGTCATAGGCGTTCAATGTATCTCGCACGGCACGATCGAATTCTCTGTCGTTCGCCAATACCTCGTTTATACCCGCTTGAACCGTAGTAGTAATTCCGCTCGAAAGTTGGGACCTGATCTGTCCTATCCTTGAGTTCGTCTTTGATCTGACCTCATCAATTCTGGATCTAGTAACCACTAAGTCGTTTCTTCCGAGGGAGGTACCTTTCGCCTTCAATTCAGAGAGCAATTCGTTAGTACTGGAGACCTTTTCCTCGACGGCTTTGACCAAGTTATCGAATATAGAACCGGCACCCTCGGTCTCTGGCTTTGGTCTGAAGACAACTGCTGCTACGAAGACACCGATGAAAAGTATCGCGGCAATCGGAAGAGCATCTGCCGTCGCTGACGCAATTCCCACTCGGAATTGAAGGGAAGCGCTTCCTGTTCCTGTCTCATTGGCAAATGTGGCCGACTCCGATAGCTGCTTTCCCATTATTTTCACCCCCGGTACGGAAGTGGAGATGATTTTGTACGAATCAACTATCCCACCGACCGGCACAGTTGTCGGTATCGTAATTGTATACACACCGTTGGAGACCTTCCAGTACTGGCTTGCAAGTGGATATTGAAATATCAGAGTCGCAGCGCTGTTTGGCTGAATTTCTTGGTTCGTGTCGTTCAGTCCAATTACGTCTCCGCTCATAGAGATCGGGGCGATGTTGCTCAGCGGTGGTTCGTTAGCAGGTACAGCTGTAAGATTACCAGATATAGATAGCGGGGTGTATTGCAGTTCTGAAATGGTGTTGAGCCCTAAATTATCCAAGTTTATTGTGTCCTTTACGATGATTTGCCCGCTTGCGGCGATCGAGAGCTGCCTTGTAATGGAAGTAAAGTCCAGCGAACCCGAGTTATACGGAGTGGACAGAATCTGTACGCCAAAGGCATTGAGAGTAGAGTTAGGGCTGGCTGTGGTGAAATTCCAAGTTTGGGTGGCTTGATTTACCGATATGAATTGCGCGAATCCAACGTCTGTCAAAGCCGTGGTATTTGAGACCGATGTGTCTTGATACGGAAAGTCCACCTCGGTATAGATATTGGTCAAATTAATGCTTATCGACGGACTGTCTAATACCGGAGCAACGAAGTAACCAGAACTGTTTACTGCGATGAGCGAATCAAGTACCCAAAAGGATAATCCCGCCGTGGCGTTTGGGCCGCTCAGGCTGCTCGCAAATGAAAGAGTAATCTCAACGGTATTGTTTGAAACGCTTGTTGACGTGGTCGTGCTAACTGTCGTCGAGCCCTGATCAGCATACGCGCTGAGGGCAACGAGGTGAGCCTGATAAGAAGAAGGAAAACCAAAGGTAACAGAACTCAAAGCCGTAGCATTGCTAGAACCGTAAAGAGTCTCATTCACCTGAAACTGCCCATAAGGGTTGTAGGTCTGAATATTGTCCAAAGAATACCCAGTAGCAGATGATTGTGCCGAGGTATGGGAGACAAGGCTTGAACCGAATGCGCCTAAGAGCAAAGTTGTGAAGAGAATTAATGCCACTAAAAGAGACATCTTAGAAGGCATCGATTCACCGGCCCGATAAAATACGCGATTGTCAAATTCCGTTTTAAAGACTTTCTATCATTTTCGATTAATTGAACTCATCAATGACTATTTTTTTGAAACTACGCGAATTAATTTCAGATTTAGATCACTGTTAGTTAAGAATTTTAATCGCGTTTGAGTCGAGCTTTGAAGAGCCAAAGAAAAAGCATGACAGTTCACAAATTTCTTCCAAATTCGGACGAAAAAATCATGGGCGTCATGCTTCAAAAGTTGGGGTTGAGTGATGTTTCGGAGTTATTCTCTGACATTCCTAGCGCAGTTCGCCTGAATCGACCGCTTGACTTGCCCAGCGCGCTGAGTGAAATTGAATTGGAAAAATTGGTGAGCTCCAAAATTTCAAAAAACAAGTCAGCTCCGGAATGCCTGAATTTTATTGGTGGAGGAAACTGGTTGCATCACGTCCCCTCCATTGTTGATGAAATTCTGAGTAGGAGCGAATTCTACACGGCGTACACTCCCTATCAACCGGAAATAAGTCAGGGTATGCTTCAGGGATTGTTCGAGTATCAGAGCGAGATCTGCGAACTGACGGAAATGGACGTCGCTAACAGTTCCTTGTACGATTGGGGCACCGCGCTGGGAGAAGCAGGGAGAATGGCTAACAGGGTGACAAAGCGGAAGAAAATATTGGTTCCGAAGAACGCCTCACCTGAAAGGGTGGGTGTGCTACAAACCTATGCCGATCCCGCCGGGATTGAAATCGACCAAGTAGATTATGATTCCTCGGGGAGAATCGACATTGGTTCGCTAGAGTCCAAATTAAGCCAAGATGTTGCGGCGCTGTACATCGAAAACCCGAACTTTCTGGGAGTAATCGAAGAACAAATTGAATCTATAGTACAGAAATGCCACTCTCTTGGTGCCCTCGTCATAGCGGGGGTCAACCCGATAACGCTTGGACTTTTGAAACCACCCGGCGCCTACAACGCAGACATTGTAGTTGGAGACGGTCAGCCTCTGGGACTGTATCCGAACTTTGGCGGCCCTCTGATGGGAATTTTTGCAACCAGAGAGGAACCAAATTTATTGAGGCAGATGCCAGGAAGATTGATCGGAGCCACTCTTTCGAAGGACGAGAAGAGACGGGGATACACAATGGTACTGCAAACCAGAGAACAGCATATTCGTCGAGAGCATGCAACCTCCAACATTTGCACAAATGAAGCGCTGTTCGCTCTTGCAGTAAGCATCTATTTGGCAAGTATGGGACCAGAAGGAATGAAGGAAATTGGAGAGCATATCGTTTCAAACTCCAACTATGCTTTGAAGCGCTTTCAAGAGGAGCGTTTCAGTTCGCCATTTTTTACTGGGTCGTTTTTCGGAGACGTGAGCCTTCAAACACGAAATACT
>JASHPO010000072.1 GCA_030038075.1 Nitrososphaerales archaeon
GAGGGGTGGCGGAGAGGTTACGCGTTCGCCTGCAGAACAATGGGAGCAGCAAGCGAATTCGAGAAGAAACTCGTCGCAACCATGTGGGTTCGAATCCCACCCCCTCCTTTTTGTTGTGAAAAGATAGGTGGTATAATATCGGCTTTCGATATGAGATCCAGGCTCCGTAAAGACATTAAGTAGTGTTAACACTAACTCGGGGTGAGAACGTTTGACTAAGAACAATGGTACTAATTCTCTTTCGCGTGGTATGTTTTCGGTTCCGTCTTTGATAGTCGATAAGATGCCGCCGCTTTCAGCTCACCAGTCCTCTTGGAATAAGTGATGGATGAAATGAAAATCTCACAGATAATGGCGTTAACCATGCTCGCTTTTCTCTCGCTATCAAGCGGGGGTTTAATCGTAAGTCACGCAGCTTATCCCGCAACTCAGCCTATCTCTCTGAATATAGCCGGAGGAGTGGTCAGTGCTGGCGACCAACAATATTCACTGCAACAAGGTGGAGAAATTGTGGCCGGAGTAATCCAGGGGAATAACGTCGTGGCCGCCAGTTCTAATTTCGAATATCATTATAACGCGCAGGTATATGGCCTTTCGGCGATAGGTTACGTCTACTTCAATTTGCAAGGAACGGTTTCCGGTGGGACTTACAACGGTTGGACGGTTGATTATTCCGGCAGCGCTCAGATAAATGGAGCAGTACCCGCCGTCTGTCTTCCCAGCTACAGCGTCACAGGAGTTTGCGCTACAACCGATACCAGCATGGTGCCCGCATTCTTTCTGGGCGTAGTAAACACACAGTTGACGTTCAGCTCGCCTGGAACAAATTCTGTCACAACTCAGAGTGAAGTTCCAATGATGTTTGAGTCGGCGTATCTTAATCCGTTCGGGGCTCCTGTAGTTTTGACGTCCATAGATGGCTCTATTGTCATAATCACAACATACTCTCAGGCTACGATTAACTGGAGCAATGTCATCGAGTCAGGGACTATCAGCGGAAACCTCGGAAGTACTTCCGTGAACGGGCAATTCAGCGAGATCTCGCAGGAACAGGAAAATCTTGTCACTGGCACGGCACAGGATCAGGGCCAGATGACATTCAGCGGCATGAACTTGGCGTCGCTCGATTCCTCGGGTACTTACAGTGGAAGCTCTACAATTCCAACGGCGGGCAGCTACGACATCTCTGCCGCGATCGGCTTTCCACCCGGTTCTGGAGTCGCCACCGCGACGGGCTTCCAGTCCATCGGCACCTTCGATCTCCGAAGCCAGAGTAGCACACTAACTGGATCATACTCAATATCTTGGGGCGTCCCAGCCTTCGAATTCGAAGGAAGCGCAACAGCCTGGTTGAGCACGCGCTAAAAATTCGAGCGGATCTCCCAATCTTTTCAAAATGAAGTAGCGGAACTAGGAGCTTCTGCCAGTGGACTCGATTCTAGATTACAATCAGTTTGATTTGCCTGATGCATCGGCGCGGATGTCATCGTGTTCGCTTTGGACATATGTCCTGTCTCCCGCTAAGGCGCAAACAACAAACCATTTGATTAATCTCCAGAAATGAGTGACTCGTAGCGATTAAATCCCGATATTCGGCAAGAAAATCACATAAGCTATAATTTCTCTTCCGGAACTATGCCACAAATTGCTTCAAGTGTCCTTGAAGCCATCGGAAACACGCCTCTTGTAAAGCTGCAAAGGATTGTCCCTTCGGGTTCTGCAACGGTTCTGGTAAAGCTAGAATGGTCAAATCCGACTGGAAGCATGAAAGACAGGGTTGCGAAAGCAATCATAGAAGGTGCCGAGAAAAAGGGGAAAATCGACCCCGGAAGAAGTACCGTTGTCGAGTACACGTCTGGAACCACGGGAATTTCGCTCGCGTTCGTTTGCGCCGCCAAGGGTTACGACCTTCACATAGTCTTCTCGGACGCCTTTAGCGAAGAGAAGCGCCTCACAATGCAGGCTCTCGGCGCCACAGTCGAAGACGTGAAAAGCGATAACAAAAAGATAACAGAGAAACTGATCAAGGAAATGATCGACAGATCTAGGATTATCAGCGAGCGCCCTAATCACTGGTGGTCAGACCAGCTAAGGAACACTGATGCCGTGGCGGGGTATTATCCGTTGGGGGAGGAGATCTGGAACCAGACTGGGGGAATTCTCGACGCGTTTGTCCAGGCCGTTGGAACTGCGCACTCCATTCACGGGACCGCGAGAGCCTTGCGGATGCACAAGAACGACGTTCGTGTGGTGGCCGTGGAACCCCTTGAATCAGCAGTTCTTTCTGGCGGCCCGACTGGTTCTCACAAAATAGAAGGAATAGGAATAGGCTTCATTCCGCCATTGTGGGAGCCGAGCGAAGTCGATGAAATAATCAAGGTGACAACAGAAGAGGCGAAGGCGATGACGCGTCGCCTCGCACGAGAAGAAGGCTTGTTTGCAGGTACTTCTTCGGGAGCAAATGTCGTTGCCGCTTTGCGCGTAGCAGAGCGCTTGGGGCCTAGCTCGAGCGTTGTAACTATCATGGTTGACTCTGGCCTCAGATATCTTAGCACTGACCTGTACAAATAGCATTGCTCAAGTCTGCTTCTCAAGAAGATAGACTAGGAAAGTGAAACAAAAAAGGAGGAGAAGAAGCGGCGAGATTGTCCCCCGAATCCCATTACCTTGTGATTTGTGTTAGTTTTGTCCTTCTCATGTAAAGGAAGGCTACGAGAATTGTTCCGAGTGCAGCAATCATCACTGGAGGTGCTCGAATTGAGGAACGCCGATTGGTTACTGGTGCTGTTGATGGAATTTCGATTACCTGTCCGCCCACGTCAGACAATCGCCTCTGTCGCTCCAACGCTGGCAGTATCTGAAGCAGCGCCGAGAGTTTCTTCAACCAAGTCTTTGTGTCAGACAGGCTTCCATAACTCCAAGTTGCAGAGGATGCCTTGGGGTCACTTCCTGGAATGCGTTGCTCGCCGGAAGAGGTAGCCAACCATTAGGGCGTTACCGGTCGGTTTTTCACCATCTATGGCGAAGAACTACTCTGGGTCAGCTCTTGTCACGAAACTAGTCGTTTTTAGTCTCGGGTTTGTGCGTGAGGTCTCTTTCAACGTTCATTGTGTTTTCAATAATGAGCGTCTTGATCGGCTCTTCAAAGGCACTTTTTGACCAGACTTCTACTACAATTTGGTAGGTCGCTGTCCCAACGTCCACGATCTCCACGCGAGACTTGTTCGGTTCAATTTGTTCACTCTTGTTAATTAGTTCGAGCAATCTTGACTTGAAAATATCGTAATCGATCTTCTTATCCAAATCCACTCTGACCCTGGTCGTCCGCATCGAGATTCGTGAATGGTTCACTGCCATTGACCCGATGACCACGGAATTGGGAATCACCGCGGGCACGCCGTTATCCAGCGTCATTTTCGTGAAGAATATGCCAACGTCATCGATCACTCCGGTAAACCCGTTCAATTGATTCTCATGTGCGTATGACTGTCCCAGCAGTCCGTAGGAGGAATTTACGAGCGTCAGTCTCTCTCCAATCTCAAATGGCCTTGAGCCTAACAGGGAGATTCCCGCAAAGATGTTCCCCAGTACCTGCTGGGCCGCTAGTCCCAGTACAATTCCGAGAAAGCCGGCACCTATGAGCACTCCAGTCAAGTTGAAACCCAGTAAACCGAAGACGACCACAATCAGGAGTACTCCCGCGGTGATCTGGAAGACGTTCTTAATTCCGTGGCTTCTCGTTATTCCGATCTTTGGCTCCACCATTCCTTCAAGAAGATCAGTAACTATTCTAATTCCAAGGTAACCGCTAACGAAAGCTATTATCGCGTAAAAAATTAGGGTGTCCTCTTTGCCTGGGAAGTAGCCCAGACTGCGGTGAATGTAGTGCACCAGATATGCAAAGACGCCCGTTAGGATGATCAGCAGAATGAATTCGAGCACAGTTTTTCTGATCGATGTATGATGTTTTGTTTCCAAGCCTTCGATCAACTTTTAGAGCGTACGATGGTTGAAGTAGACTAAGTCTTCTGCATGTACTCTGTGTTTAATAGAAGATTTTATCGTAAAGATCTTTGTCCTTTTCTTTCATCGCCAGAAAGATGTACTATATCTCTTTTCTAATTGAAAATTGCGTCACAATTTTCCAAAGAGACACATGTAGTGGTTGGAGAATTGTTCTTGGCAGACGCAAACGAGAATCCAGAAAACAAGGATTTTGTGAGAAGCGAGGAACCGACCAAGGCTGTGACGCCCGACAAACTCGATCGGTCTTTGAGAGAGCCTGCAAAGAAATCAAGCAAACCTTGCCCCCTAACCGAGGAGAAAGCTACGCCAAACACGCCACGATCGGAAAAGGAGCGTCAAAGTGGTCGACAATCACGCACGAAGAGAATACCCAGAACTGGCGGCTATGATTCAAGAGGGAAGCGGAAAGAAGACCCTGTTGCAGATTATAACAGATTAGTCCATCACCCTAGAAAGGGGTGAGAGCTGACTCCAAATCTCGAAGACAGATATCCTGCGTACTCTACGATTTTCCGCCCGCTTTGAATCCGGGCATGCAAAACTGGCAACCAGAATAGTTCATTTCCGACGGGATGCTAAGCCACTCGAACATCTGGATTCTTGCTCTGGGTATCGTGTCGATTCTGCAGCTTGGAGTTTCCTTGTCAACATCGTGCAAAATTTTTGTTTCGGAATCCCCGATGTACCGCTTTCCAAAATACGGGGCGTTTAATCTTCTTGCCAAATATCTCTGCCGCTCTAAACACTTTTTCCGCGATTTGAATATTTAAAGGTCAAATCGAATTTTTGTTTAGGACACGCTTAACTTAAATACGAACCTCACAAGAACGCGCGTGAGAAAAAACATGGTGACCGGTTACTGCGTCAAATGTAAAAAGTCCCGCGAAATCAAGAATCCCAAACAGGTCAAGCTGAAAAATGGTAGGCCCGCTGTTTCCGGAACTTGCACTACCTGCGGAACTAAAATGTTCAAGATCGGCAAGCTTGCGTAAGGCCTGTCTAGTTCTTCCCTGTGGAGTTCATTACTCCATTTTTTTAATTGCAACTAGTGTGAACTATGCCGAATTCTCTTTTCGATGGCAAACTCTTAAGACGAGGGAATGAAATTTCATGTCGCGATTACATCATGATGCCGCAACTGCCTCCAAACTCGAAGGCTATTGGGTTCAAGCCGCTATCTGAAGATTGGAACTATTACTCTATTGATGATGGATATGTCGTTGGCGTGAAGCTCGTTATGGTTAAGATCATGAAGTCAACTCAGACAGATCAGGCGGGGCTTCCGGTCTACGCGGCTCAGCACCAGATTGTGATTCAGGTTTTGACCCAAGAGGATTACAGGAATATCACGAGTCGAAATTCCATATCAAAGTGAGAATCTGGCGCCTCACAGCGCGCCCCTAGCAAGAAACTGTCTTCATTGTTTCAAGTATGCGACAATCTAATGCTTTATCTTTAGGCAAGAATTTCGTCGTCCGAATTAGCCAAGTTGATTTTTCGTGATCAGATTCTATAACACTTTAGGGCGCAGGCTGCAAGAGTTCAAGTCTATAAAGGAGGGCGAAGTAAGAATGTATACCTGCGGTCCGACGGTGTGGAATTATCCTCACATCGGCAACTACCGTACTTTTTTATTTGATGATCTTCTCCGCAGATTTCTCAAGTATAGCGGCTACAACGTGACGCAGGTGATGAATCTGACAGACGTTGACGACAGGATCATCAAAATGTGCCGCGAGAATAATTTGGACCTTAACGAGTTTACGGAAAAATACGCGAAAGCGTTTTTTGAAGATCTCGATTTTCTGGGCTTTGAGAAAGCCGAATTTTATCCGAGAGCCACAAAGCATGTGGCCGAGATGGTCCGAATAATCGAGGTTCTCTTAGAGAAAGGTATCGCGTACAGGGGAGAGGACCACTCGATTTATTACAGCATTTCCAAGTTTCCGGATTACGGGCAGCTGTCCGGACTCAATCTGGCAGAATTAAAGCCGGGCGCCAGAGTGAGGCAGGACGATTACTCGAAAGATTCTGCGGAGGATTTCGCTTTGTGGAAGGCCTGGGACAAAGACGACGGCAACATCTACTGGGAGTCGTCCCTCGGAAGGGGGAGGCCAGGATGGCACATCGAGTGCTCTGCCATGTCGATCAGGTATCTGGGAGAACAGTTTGACATCCACACAGGCGGCGTTGACAACATTTTTCCCCATCATGAGAATGAAATTGCCCAGTCCGAGGGTTATACTGGGAAGAAATTCGTCAACTATTGGCTACACTCTGAGCACTTGTTGATCAATGAGGAGAAAATGGCAAAACGGCTGGGTAACTTTCTCACGGTCAAAGACATCCGCCATATGGGCGTCGATGGCGAAACGCTGAGATTCTTGCTGCTTTCAGGTCACTACAGGGCCCAACTAAATTTCACAGAAAAATCCCTAGAACAGGCCGCCGCATCGGTGAAAAGGATTACAGAGTTCTTTCTCCGTTTGGGCGAATCGGACGAGGAAGGCCCGCGGGTCTCTGAAGAAGATTCAAATGTGACTGAGCTCGTCCGGATCACCCGAGAAAAGTACGTCTCGGCGCTACAGAATGATCTTGATGCTCCTGCAGCTCTCGCGGCAGTTTTTGAATTCATCACCGAAGGGAATAGGCTTTTGGATACCGGCGAGGTTGGAAACGGCGCCATTAGTGAGATGAGGGACTTTTTCTCATATGATTTCAACTACATTTTTGGGGCGGTCAAGAGAAATGCTTCCGACATTTCTACTGAAATATCTTTACTCCTGCAGGAGCGAGAAAACGCCAGGGCCGCTAAGGATTGGGCAACGTCGGACAGACTTCGCAAAGAACTTCTCGAAAGGGGAATCGAAGTTCAGGACACTCCACAGGGGCAAAAGTGGAGAAGGATCGAAAAGATCAAGTCCTAGTTGGAAGGATAGGTTTTATTCCGACTCTTCTCAGGAATTCGACATTATTGACCTTCATCGCGGGAATGTCCAAGTCGAGACTCGAGTCGCTCACCGACGGTATTTTTGCAACTGTGATGACTGTGCTTGTGCTGAGTTTGAGCGTTCCTGTTATAACTTCTAGTTCGGCAATATCCAGTTACCTTCACAATCTGACTCCCATAATATACGGTTACGTACTTAGTTTTCTGATACTAGGGGTATTCTGGATTCGTCACCACAGCATTTTCAGTTTCATATCCAAAGTCGACAGCTCGTTTCTCTGGCTGAATCTCATTTTCTTGCTCACAATAGGCTTCATACCTTTTTCAACCGAGCTTTTGGGACGATATCCGCTATACAGAGAGACCGTCATAATTTACGGAGCTAATCTTGTGGCTACCGGACTGTGTCTTCAGGCACTATGGAGTTACGCGGTGCGGTGGAAGCTACTTGTATCTCCCAGCTTAGACGAGAAAACGATGGGAACTATCAATAGAAGATTGTTCGGAGGTCCGTCTCTTTATTTCGTTGGAATATTGTTTTCATTTATCGACCCTCTGATCAGTGTATTCATCTACGCCATAGTCCTGGCTTACTACATACTTGCCAGTAGCTTACACATACGACCCAGAGCGATTTCCAAGTATCGTGACGATGAAACGGGTAAGCCTTAGGAACCCGGCGTACTCGCTGTCTGAGCCCGTTGAACAGGGGAATCGCTTGGTCCCATTGTGTGACTCGTGATAGTCGTCCCGTTTAGACTCAAGTTCGTTGTCAGCGGGATTGCCTTGCTGAGAGTTCTGTGCGGGAAGCAACGATTTTCTGCGGCGTGGAGGAGCTCGATGGTTTTCTCTGGCGTTTCATTCCCTGTAAGCCTCAGGTCGTAAATCATGTCGCTGAATTCACGGGTTCTCGCCACGTCATAGTGGGCTCTAGCAGTAATCTCCATGGTATCAATGTTCAGATTACGAATCATGATCTCTCTCGCGACCTGCGTCAAGAAGCAGGACGCGGCGCCGATTATGAAGTAGCCCAGTGGATCCAGTGCTGTGTGAGTTCCGCCTCTTTCGGGTGGTTCGTCGGTATCTATCGAGAAACCGAAACACTTTGCTTCGAAGTGCAGTTGCTCAATGTTTCGAACATCGGCCCTAATTGTGCCGATGTCTTTGCCCATGGCCAATCGTCGCTGTTCGCGCTGCAAGACAACTTCTTTCAATTCAGGAATCGTTTTCATGCCAGCTTTTGCGTGGTTGCTCTTCAAATAGAGATTTCGTTTGATCAAAAAGTGCGAAAGACAGCGCATCATTTGTGCCTTGGCGATCGAACGTGAAACCAGCCTAACGAACAGAACAATCAGCGTTGGTTTCTGTATACTTTCAATACTTGCTTTAGGGAGCGCCGGGAGCCGGATTCGAACCGACGAGGCCGTAGAACGGCCACGGGCTGTCTTTGGGACTCAAGGCCTACGCTTCGAAGGTATCGAAACCGCGCAATAGTCCACTCTGCCTTCGGGATTTAGTAGCAATCCCGGCACGTGCCTTCCCGGCAATCGTCCGAAAAAGATGCCCGTCCGCGAGCTTAAAATCGTTTGTCAAGTGTTTGAAGGCGTGAAGATAGGCACCCTTGAGTAGATCAAGTCATTTGCGCTTCAAATTCCTGGAACATAGGACCGATGCGGAGATCGAGGCTTACGGTCGAAATCTGGAGAAGGCCTTTGAAAATGCGGGACTCGCTACAGAAGAAACGATGGTTACTCTTTCCAGTATCGAGCCAAAAATCAAGAGAATCATCAAAGTGCAAGGAGAAGACCTTGAATCGCTGCTTTACTCGTGGCTAGAAGCGCTCATTTCTCTACAGGATACTAGAGGCATGCTATTCTCCAAACTTTCCTGCAAAATTTCCAGAAAGAAAAATTTGTTCGAGTTGAAAGCTGCTTGCCTCGGAGAAAAATTTGATCCGAATGAGCACGAGCAAAAAACTGCGATCAAAGCTCCAACGTATCACGACATGAAAATAATTCAGAAAGAAAATCGCGTCACTCTCAGATTCCTGCTCGACCTTTAATGTTAAAAATGAGATCAAATGACCCTTGCCTCGCATTGACAAAAGTATTAGATCTCACGTCTCAGGATTTTGACAAGACGCTGAAAACCTCGAAAAGATTGTTCGTTGATTTCTGGGCTCCATGGTGCAAGCCGTGTTTGAAGATGAACCCTCTGATTGAGCGCATCGCGAGCAGACACTCATCGATTACCTTCGCCAAGGTCAATATCGAGGATTACGGGGACATTGCTTCCAGATACCACATTTCCTCGCTTCCCGCATTCATGATGTTCACAAACTCAAACCCCTCCTTCAGCAAGATTGGCTCAGCTTCAGAATCGGAACTCGAAGAGTTCATCGTTGAACACGCTCATTAAGCCCGAATTCGACCTCGAAGAAGCATTGTTTCTGAAGCAAAAAGCCTCTTTACTCTCTAATCGAGAACGTGATCTTGCTTCTATGTTCGGTCGCTCCAAGCCCTTTTGCTTAAATGGCTCACATATTCAAGGGTCACCGTTTTGTCTAGCCGGGAAATTATCCTAGCTCAAGAGCAGGGAGTCTTGCACAAGTCCGGAATAGGAAGAGAGAGCCAAGGCTCTCTGGTTCTGACTAACAAAAGAGTCCTTTTTGTAGGCGCTAATACTGAAGAAGTATTTGCCCAAGGTTTAGACAGAATCAGGTACGCAGATGTTGAAGACCTAGACTCAATCGGGCAGAGTTCGTCGAATATCTCCATACCTCTTGAAACTATTGTCGAGGCGAAGGGCAGCAAAGGTGTCATGACGAATCCAAATTTGAAACTGAAGTACAATCTCGGCTCTTCCGAAGAAAGTGCAGAGTTCGTTCAAACAGCAATTGGTGGAAGGAAGAAAAATCTGAACGACTGGGCGAAGGTTATCGACGACTTGAAGGGCGGCAAAATTGTGATAAAAATTCCAACGTCACTGCCGGAGAAAGATTCTCTCGAAGGAAGAATCATCGAGTCGCTGTCCGACCTCCAAGAAAAGGGAATCTTCGAAATCGAGGAAGAAATAGAGACAAAATACAAGCTTGATCTCGATCCGGACAAGGTCGAACAGGCGTGCGGCAATCTCGTGTCAAAAGGCATCCTTGAGAGGAAGGGCAGTGAATTCTATCGACTGCCGTCTCCGCTAGGCATGGACGATCTTTCGAGCTGAGATTTTAGACCGAAAGCAAATATCAATGGTGAAAGCTCTCTCGCGGAGCAACCCAAGATGCCAGCCAGATCTCTTCAAGAAGCCGTCATTGTCGACAGCGTGAGAACGCCCATAGGAAAATACGGTGGAGTTCTTTCTTCCGTCAGGCCTGACGACCTGGCTGCCCTAATTATCAGGACTCTGGTCGAGAGAAACAAGCTCGATCCTGAACAAATTGAAGACGTTCTTTTCGGTGACGGAAACCAAGCGGGCGAGGACAACAGGGACGTTGCCCGGATGGCTCTTTTGATTGCAGGTCTCCCGTCCAAGGTTGCCGGTTGCACATTGAACCGGTTGTGTGGCTCCGGTCTCGAAGCGATCAATCAGGCGGCGCAGTCTATCATGGTCGGCAGTGGCAATGTCTTCATCGCCGGAGGGGTCGAAAGCATGAGCCGAGCGCCCTTTGTGATTCCAAAGAGCGCGAAATCGTTCTCCCACCAGGCGCAGATCTTTGACACGACCATCGGATGGAGGTTTGTAAATCCGAAACTAGCCGAGCAGTTTGAACCGGTGAGCAACGGCGAGACTGCGGAAAATCTGGCGCAGAGGTATTCGATTTCAAGAGAGGAGCAGGACAAGTTCGCCTTGAGAAGCCACCAATCCGCCTGCAAGGCTATTGCGGATGGGGTTTTTGCCCAAGAAATCATTCCGGTGCAGACGCTCGACGAAAACGGAAATCAAGTGTCTGTTGACAAGGACGAGGGCCCGCGAGCAGACGCCTCTTTGGAGAAACTCGCTTCACTGAAGCTGGTATTTCGCGAAGGAGGAACCGTGACGGCGGGCAATTCATGCGGGTTAAACGACGGAGCCGCCGGAGTCCTAATCATGAATGGGAAGAAGGCAAAAAGGCTTGGATTGGTTCCAAAGGCGAGGTTCGTCGCTTCAGCCGTGTCTGGAGTGCATCCTTCTTTCATGGGTCTAGGTCCAGTGCCGGCGACGCGCAAAGTCCTGAAACGAGCCGGGCT
>JASHPO010000073.1 GCA_030038075.1 Nitrososphaerales archaeon
CGAAAAATAGAACTGTTTTTTGTCGAAGATATCGATGGTGTCGACGGCGCGCGAAGCGTCCAAAAGTTCTGCTAAACCGAACGGGACGTTTGCCCTGCGGAGCTCTTCACAGAATCTAGCAAGGTTTGTTCGCAATGTTTTATACTGTGTAAGAAGCGTGGACATCAAATACGCCGTGTCTATTTCTTGACTTTCGCCAAGATAGTCTCCAGCTCTTCCGTGTTAATCTTCTCGATATCTTCACGATTCTTCAGTATACAGCTCAGCGTGCTTTCTGCGGTCCGTGCGTCCAGATCATCCCTGTTTAGCAAAATTAATGCCTGAGCCCAGTCGAGAGTTTCCGCCACTCCCGGCCTCTTGATCAGATTCTCGGTATTTCTGATCTCGTGCATAAAGCCTGCCAGTTCTTTCGCTAGTTTTGCCTTCAGGGCTGGGACCTTGAGCTCCAAAATCGCGCTCTCTTTCTCAATAGTGGGATAGTCGATGTAAAGGTAGAGGCAACGCCTTCGGATGCCGTCTCCGAGTTCCCTCGTTCGATTTGAGGTGAGAATGGTGATCGGCCTCTGCTTTGACTTGATCGTGCCTATTTCTGGAATTGTGACCTGAAATTCCGCCAGAAATTCCAGAAGAAAGCCCTCGAATTCTTCGTCCGCGCGATCGACTTCGTCTATCAGGAGCACTGGCGGTTTTGGAGAATCGTGGAGGACTGCTTGGAGGAGCGGCCTCTTCAAGAGATACTTTTCGTCGTATACCTTGGATTCAATGTCCTGTTCGCTCTTGCCTTCTTCGATTCGAATCTTTAGCAGCTGCCGCAAGTAATCCCACTCGTAGACCGACGTATTCACGTCAAGACCCTCATAGCACTGGAGCCTTATCAGGTCAGTGCGCAGAGCTTCAGACAGTACCTTGGCTATTTCGGTCTTGCCGCAACCTGCTTCGCCCTCGACCAAGAGCGGCTTGCCCATATTTAGGGCGAGAAAGATTGCAGTCGTAATGTCGGTAGAAGACACGTAAAGTTCCTTTCGCAACATCTCGTCTATTTGCTCGAAGGTGTACATGGATACGCCAGATCTTTGGCTAAACGTTATGAATGCACGTATTGAGAATTAAATCTTTCATGAAAATTCGCTGTAAAGAACACCTCAAATCAATCGCTCTTACACATTCGTCTAATTCCGAAGACATCTCTGAAATGCGGCAAAATCGCAAAAACACCCTCACGATCAGGGGGTCTTCGAATACCTGAACAAAAGACCTGTACCCGAGACCTGCCCTAACTCGAAAGACAATAGCTAGCTCCTCCCTCCCCCCTAGGGGGTACCCCCTTGTTTTCAATGATATTTTCAATGAAAATAATAGATTTCATACAAATATTGTAGAACACAAAACAATCGAGCCGAGGTGCTGAATTCAGGTCTTTTGTGGTTACTAGGTACAAAGGTACGGGGTTAGGGCAGGAGGCCGTATTTAAGTGACTGCTACTCTAATGTGATTCGGCTCTGAGACTTCTCGTCGCCTCTTCGTCTACCTTCCCACCGTTAATCACCACGCCGTAGTCACTTTTTGCATCTTCGATCGCGATAAAGCCGTCCAGCACATCTTCAAGAACGAGCGAGGGATTTCGTTCGAATGGATTTCCAAAACCTCCGCCCATGGGCGACCTTATTTCGAGCTTTTCTCCTGGAGCAAGACGACGCCCGGTGAATTTGGAGTTCCAAGGTTCGCGGCCTCCGTCCCATATTCGAGTTAGAGCGCCTGGGCGTCCTGCGCTTCCGCCAAACATTCCCCAAGGCGGATCGAAGCTCCTGTCTCCCTCGCAGGAAACTATGGTGGGGACGAGCATTCTGTTTACTCGCACGATTCCTGCACCGGATCGCCACTTGCCGGCCGCGGGCCTTTCATCGCGAAGCTCGTATCGCTCGCACACGATTGGGAACAAACTTTCCATGTGCTCGATGGGCACGTTCCTTGTGTTTGTGCACAACACCGCGACAGCGTCTCCTCCATCCTTTCCGTTCCTCCCGCCAAACGAACCGCCGGATTCGGGTTCGAGGTGCACCCAGTATTCCTGGGTCTCGGGGGTGTAACCCGAGTACGAGAGCCAGTGAATGTGAGCTGAGGTACCCGCGCTCCGGAGGTTTTCAGGAAGGCTCGGCGACAGCGCCTTCAAAATATTGTCCGCGACACGCTGGATCTGGTTTAACCGAGCGAAGGTGGCGCGTGGGAATCTGGGATTGAACATTGAGCCGAGCGGAGCCTTGACCGTGATCGCTCTAAAAATTCCTTCGTTCTGCGGAATCGACTCTTCGACAACCGCCTCATCGAGAAATATCGATCTCACCGCCGAATATATTCCGATGCACGTAGCGCCGTGGTACGGGCAGTTAAAGCCGGTCTCATTTTCCTCGGCAGATCCGCTCAAATCGACCGTGATAAGTCCGTCCTTTTCGATCGTGACAGTCGTGGCAACCTTCAGGTGCTTTTCCCTGTTCTTCCCGTCGTCGTCCATCCAACCCTCGGCGTAATACTGTCCGGGCGGAACTTGCTGAATTTTAAGGCGCAGAACGCGCTCGGCGTAATCCATCCAGCCCTCGGCAGCCGCTGAAACTTTTTCAAATCCGTATTTTTGAATGACCTGGAGCAGGCGCTTTTTCCCGAATTCGCAGGCCGCTATCTGCGCCATGCAATCGCCTTGGCTCTGAACGGGCGTCCGGATGTTTCCCCAGAGCATCTCCCACGCGGTCTCGTTTCTCTTCCCCTTGTCGTAAATCTTGACACCGGTCAAAATCTCTCCGTCGCCCCACATGTCCAGCGCATCAAGGTTGATCCCGGGTTGAGCGCCGCCGATGTCAACCCAGTGAGATGTGCATCCGGAGAAAGCGACGAGCTCCTTCTTGTAAAATATTGGGACGACTATACCGACATCCGGCGCGTGAGAGCCACCCATGAAGGGGTTGTTGTGAATGATCACGTCTCCGTCGTAAAATTCACCGTTGAGTTTTTCGGAAGCGCCCGTAATGTAACCTCTGATCGAACCACAGTGAAGAGGAGAGCTTCCGCTCTCGGCGATTTGACGTCCATCCGAAGTGAACAGCCCGCAACCGAGATCCTCGGATTCAGTCACGAGGGTGCAGTGAGCCATCCTTAGCTGGTGAAGCGCCATCTCCCTTGCGATAGTGTCAAACGCACCTCCAAGTACGCGTTGCGTCACGGAATCAACGCGATTTTCTTTTTGTTTTTTCGCCATTTGCATCAAACTTTGATTATGATGTTTCCATAGTCGTCAACTTTTGCTGAACACTCTGGTTCTATAACTGTCGTCGAATCTGCCTGCTCTACTATTGCGGGTCCTTTGATCACATTACCGGATTTCAAGAGCTGTCTTTCGTAGCAGGGCGTTGAGATCATTCTTCCTTTATCTCGAACCTCGAAATAGACCTTACGAGAATCCTTGCGAGCTTTGCTGGGGCCCGGCCCGCCCTTTGCGATTTTCTTCCATTTGAACGCGGTTACCTTTCCCGTGCCGACCACGTGAATGTGAACAATCTCGATGCCTCGATCTTCGAAACTGACCGCGTACTCCCTGTGGTGAATGTGGTGGAAGCTCTTGAGGAGATTCGCGATAGACTTGTTCGTGACCTTGCCCGGATCGAACGGAGTTCTGAGCTCGTAACTTTGGCCGATGTACCTGCATTCCGCGATGCGCTGGATTGAAATTGAATCACCATCAAATCCGTCGGACTTTAGTTTCTCGGCAATCTCGTTCTCCATAAAGGTGAAGCTTTCCTCCAGCTCAGGAAGGTTAGGTGAAATAGAATTCTGCATAACCGTTGCCGAATCGGAGTACAAAATGTCCGAAAGAAGGAGACCTATCGCGGAAGTGATTCCGGGGAGAGGAGGAATGATAACGCGGGGGATAGAAAGCTGTCGTGCGAGCTCGCAGGCATGTAACGGGCCCGCTCCGCCGAATGCGACGAGCGCGAAATCTCGGGGATCGTATCCGCGACCACTGACATTGAGCTCTAAAGCCTGAACCATGTTGTGATTTGAGATTTTGATTGCGCCGAGCGCACTCTCCTCAAGATCCATCTCCAGCCTTTCAGAAATCTGCTCCTTGAAAACGGTCTCGGATTTCTCCGGGTAAACCTGGAGCTTTCCTCCGAGTAAATAACCAGGGTTCAAGCGTTTTGTAATAATGTGAGCGTCAGTGACAGTGGCCTTTGTTCCGCCGAGCCCATAGCATGCAGGACCCGGAAAAGCTCCAGCACTAATCGGTCCCACCCGGAAAGCGCCACCGTCGTCGACGTAAGCGATCGAGCCTCCGCCTGCTCCTATCGTGTCCATGTCCAGCATTGGAAGCATCGCTGCGTATCCTTTGATCCTCGTATCAAGGAGATGTTTGTAGCGACGTGCCCTTCCTGGCGCGACACCGAAGTCAGCCGTTGTGCCTCCGACATCAACTGTGATGATATTTTCAAAATCTGCAAGCTCGGCAAACTTGATCCCCGCAATCAGACCAGCAGCTGGGCCTGACATCAATAGCGTGACGGGGCGCTCGATCGCCCAGGAAGTGGTCGCCGTTCCGCCGCTGGACTGCATCAACATTACTTTGGCATTGATCTCTTCCGAGGCGAGCTTTTGCTTCAGATTATCAATGTGCTTGCCGACTATCGGTCCCGTGTAGGAATTCAGGCAGGTCGTGCTAAACCTTTCGTATTCGCGGTATTGATTCACTATTTCGTGACTGAGCGATACGTACGCTTCGGGATATTCTCGCTGGATTATTTCTCGAACGGAATCTTCGTGCGTGGGATTCAGATATGAATTGAGAAAACAAACCGCGATTGATTCGATTCCCTGAGCCTTCAAGCTGCGCACGGCCTCAACAGTTTCCGCCTCATCGAGAGGAGTAACCTCTCGTCCCTTAGAGTCGATTCTCTCGCTTACGCAAAGGCAGAATCTGCGTTTCACTAGCGGATATTTCTGCCACGGCTGGTCGACCTGAATCGAATACGTGAGATACCTTTTCTGCCGCCCAATGTGAATGATGTCGCGGAACCCTTTCGTAGTTATCATTCCCACGTTAGCCCCCTTGTGTTCGACGACGATGTTGGTAGCTTCGGTCGTTCCGTAGAAGAACAAGTCCAGCTCTGACGGCTTTGTATCGGACAGGTTGCAGAGTTCCAGCAAACCATTGATCGTGCCGAACGAGGTGTCACTGGGAGTTGAGGAAACTTTGTTTGTGAATATCGTTCTTCTTGAATCGTCCATCATGATAAAGTCGGTAAAAGTTCCGCCAACGTCAACGCCAACGCGAATCATTTGAAAAAATGGTCCTGTGTCGCGTTGTTTTTTTCTGGCTCAAATATATTGCCCTTGTAGTGTTCTGTTAGGAATCAAGGGAAACACCAACATCGCGCCTAAAGAGCTGAGAAATCTAGTCGCAACTTTTTGAAATCGTTACGTAACAAAAATTTTCGCAATGCAATTTGCCGGAAATTCTTAAATGAGAAACTTAGAGCCAAGTGCTTCTTATCGCCGGAAGCAGACATGCCAGAGATCTACAAACAATCGTACTCAGAGTTTCGCCCCGACGAGTACATTTATGCAAAGAGCAAAGAGGAAGTTGTTTCCATTCTGAAGCAGCATGGGGAGAGCGCGAAGGTGGTCGGCGCAGGAATCACGATTCACGAGATGGCGGTTATCGGCTTTCTCCCACACGTCAAGAAATTGATCGATATCAGAAATCTCGGACTGAACTACGTCAAAGTAGAAGCCGCGCAGGTGAGGATTGGGGCTTCCGCAACACTGCGGGATATGGCGTCAAACGACTTCTTTAGGAAGGATGCCACGTATCAAACGGTGAGCGAGGCTGTTGACTCGATTCCGCTTCAAGTTTCCAACGTTGCCACTCTGGGAGGAAATCTCTGCTCGGCCGTACCGATATTGAGCATGCCTCCTGTATTGATGACACTCGACTCGCAGCTGGTGTTGACGGGTTCGCAAGGTGATAGGGTCGTGCCGATAGATGGATTCTACGAAGATTACCTTTTGACGAACATGCACCCCGACGAGTTTCTATCCGAGGTCAGAATTCCGCTGAAACAGACTGGAGGTAGCAAGCGAGCTTCGACTTACCTTTCCGAGAAGAAGGTCGCGGTCGATTACCCCACTCTCAGCATCTCAGTATTAGTCTCGATTAACAAGGATTCGAAGTTCGATGAGATTCGCGTTGCCGTAGGTTCCGCGGCTAAAGTTCCTGCGAGACTTACCAATACGGAAAAGGCTCTGCAAGGGAAAAAATACGAAGTGGGAACTGTCGAGAAGGCTTGCGACGCGGCGTCAAAGGAAATCGATCCTTCCGGAGATCTGAGGGCTTCTCCGGAATACAGGCGGACTCTCGTGAAATATCTTCTAAAACAAGCGCTCGGAAACTGCGTCAAGAAAACAGGAGCGTCCTAAATGAACCTTGCTTTCATGATTAACGGCATGGAAAGGCAGGTCGAGGCAAGGCCCTACGAAAATCTGAGAGATCTTCTGAGACGAATTGGATACAAGAGCGTTAAGAAAGGTTGCGATGTCGGAGGATGCGGAGCATGCACAGTCTTGGTGAACGAAAAGGCAGTCTACTCTTGCTGCGTACTCGCGGGGTGGACTCAAGGCAAGCACGTGGAGACCGTTGAGGGTCTTGTTACTCAAGAGGGAAAGCTTGACCCTATACAGGAATCATTTATTCTCAATGGAGCGGCGCAGTGCGGATACTGCACTTCGGGATTCCTTATGATGTCAAAGGAAATTGTTACCGAGAAGCCCAATGGGACCGAGGCCGAAGTTAGAAAAGCTCTGGCGGGAAATCTGTGCAGGTGCACGGGCTACGCTAAGATAGTTGACGCAATAATGATGGCAAAACAGCAAACCTCTTCTGTCGCAGGAGCTAGGTGAAGAGGGCGTGGCTCAAGAAGTTACGGTTGTCGCAAAGGAAAAGGCCGAATCAAGAGCCGTCGGGCTCCGTTTTGCAAAGATCGACGCGTTTGCAAAGGTAACGGCCGAATCAGAGTACGGTCCTGACATAGAGCTCCCGGGGATGCTCGTCGGAAAGATTCTCCGCAGTCCCTTTCCTCACGCCAAGATACTGAGGATCGATACCTCTAAAGCCAAGTCGTTGCCAGGCGTGAGGGCTGTCCTCACGGGAGACGACATTCCTGTAAAGTACACCTTCAATTACGCCGAGCGACAGACGGGCACAAAAATAGTGGAAGAAGGAAAGTCGGAAGAGTCTGCACTGCGAGGGCTTATGCCTCCTCCGAGAGCTGACAAGTATCCGCTCGCGAGAGGAAAGGTTCTATTCGTGGGAGACGAGATGGCCGCCGTCGCCGCGATAGACGAAGATACCGCCCTTAGGGCACTGTCACTGATAGAGGTGGAATACGAACCCCTTCCCGCGTTGTTCGATCCTGAAGACGCACTAAAGCCCGGCGCGCCTCTGATCCACGAAGATTTCAAGGACAACATGGCAGCACATCTGAAGGGAGATTGGGGTGATGTCGAGAAAGCGTTCAAAGAATCAGATCAGATATTCGAGGACAGCTTCTCGACGCAGCACCAGCATCAGGCGTGCCTAGAAACTCATGGTTGCGTTTGCAAGTGGGACGTAGACGGCAGTCTTACGATGTGGAGCGGCGTTCAGACGCCTCACACAATCCGGCTGGAATTCAGCAAGGTGCTCGGGATACCCGAAAGCAAGATTCGTCTAGTCTCCAAATGGGTTGGGGGCGCCTTCGGTTCGAAGAACGAGTTAGAGCCGTTCATGATAATTTGCGCCCAGCTTGCAAAAACAGCTAGGGCACCCGTAAGTCTCATACTGACGAGAGAAGAGGAATTCGCGGCCTCGGGTTGCAGGCATCCTTACAAGGTCACTGTGAGGACCGGACTCAAGAAGACTGGGGAGATTCAAGCTAGGGAGGTCAAATTTGTGGTTGACAAGGGGGCCTACATGGCGCAGGGTGCCGCGGTTGCTTTCTTCGCGATATGCTATCCATCGGCGAGCCTATACAAACCCAAGGCAGTGAGGTTTGACGCAAAGATAGTGTACACTAACAAGCAGCCGCCTTCCGCTTACAGAGGATTTGGCAACCCGCAGGCGACCTTTGCTATCGAATCGCAGATGGATATGATTGCGGAACGACTGGGACTAGATCCGGTAAAATTTCGGATTTTGAATGCGAACCGTCCGGGAGACATTACCGCGCATGGCTTTCGAATGCCAAAGAGCACGGGACTGATTGAGTGCATCGAGCGCGCCACGAAGGCGATAAACTGGTACGAGAAAAAGGCAAACAGAGTTCCAAACAGAGGGTTGGGACTCGCCTGCCTAATTCACAGCACAGGAGAAAGGGGCGCTTACGGCGACATCGAGGGTTCCTCGTGCACGCTGAAGGTGAATGATGACGGCAGTGCGACGTTATTTGTTGGGACGCAGGATCTGGGTACGGGCGCTTGGACTGTACTAGCGCAGATTTGCTCGGAGGAGCTCGGAGTCCGATTTGAAGACATCAAAGTAATAGGAGGCGACAGCGATCTACCGGCGTTCGATCTTGGGGCGTACGCTAGCCGGTCAACCTTTACTGGAGGAAATGCGGTGCGCATCGCTGCCGTGAAAATGAAAGAGCAAATCTTCTCCTTGGCTTCCGAGCTGCTCGGAGTGCCAGAGTCCGAGCTTGACATAAAGAACTCTGAAGTTTTCTCGAAGAATAAACCCGGGGTCAAAACGAGTCTGTACAATGTTGCCAAGTACGCATACTATGGCGCAGGTAAACCAAAGAACCTGATTACGACAGGAATCTTTGACACTCCTTCGACACTTATGGACCCGGAGACCGGCATGTGGAAAGAACCCGGCCCCAGCATCGCCTACACGTTTGCCTGCCACGCCGTTGAAGTCGAAGTCAATCCGGAGACAGGAAAAGTGAAAGTTCTGGAAATTGCCGCCGCGCACGACGTGGGAAAGGTGATCAATCCCACGACTGCCGAGGGCCAGATAGAAGGAGCGGCGTTGCACGGTCTTGGATATGCGATTTCAGAAGACCTGAGGATCGACCGCGGCGTGACCGTCGTCAAAGATTTCCGGGATTATTTCATACCGAGGGCTTCCGACATGCCGAAGATCGACGTAATCTTTGTCGAGATGAACGATCCCAACGGCCCATTCGGCGCGAAGGGAATCGCAGAGCCGGCGCTTGTTCCGGTGGCTCCCGCGGTTGCAAACGCCGTCTACGATGCGACAAGGGCTCGTGTGAGAAATCTTCCGCTCACTGCCGAGAAGGTTCTGGGCGAAATGATGCGAACCAAAAAATAAAAATCACCCGGGTGAACCAGCTAGCCTGAAAGGAACTGGAACGACTCGACCTTTTCCTTGCTCACGTTAACAACAACGCTCCGCAGAACCCCCTCTCCGTACTCGCTCCCCGGATTGAAGCAGGTCGTCCTGCCGATCTTTTCCGTTCCTCTGGATTCGTGGATGTGACCGTGCAGCGAGACCAGTGGCTGGTATGTTTCAATCGCCTTTCGAACGGCCGTGCTTCCTCCCGAAGTTTCTTCTCCCATGATCGGCCGCGGCGGATCGACCGAGGTGTCGAGCTTTGTACAGCGATCTAGCGAGGTTTCAATTGGAGGAACGTGCAAATTGAATATCGCCGACTTCATGTTCGAAACCTGCCTAGCCATTGAATCTATCTTTCGGAAAAGCTCCTCTTCCGTGACATCTCTCGGGCACTTCCACGGAGTAATGTTGCTGTATCCGCTGGAAATCATTTCATGATCCCCCTCGATTACCTGAACGCGAGACTCGGAGAAAATCATGGAATCGCTCGCTTCTAGGATTCCGTCGAGTTCCAAGTAATCGTCGTTTCCGCCCGTGATGTACACCTTGAGCCCCGTGCCTGCAAGCTTGGTTTTCGCCAGTCGAATCCATTCTCGCAGCCTCTCTGCCGTCAGGTCTCTGAAAAGCTCCTCATCCTGCGAAGGATCGTAATGGCTCGGAAATCGTCCATCCTTCGAAACGACAAAGAAGTAGTATCCGCTATCCTGGATCATAGTCGTCATTTCTTTGAATTCGTTGTCTGAGCTAACGTGATGACGAAGGCCGTTAAACTCCGAGACGAATGAACCATCGTCTTGTTTGAAAATCGGAACGGTCACCTTACCGGTGAGATCACCTCCGACGATTCCGACGTTTGCGTTGTAGACCTTGAGCCCGTTCAAGAACTTCACGAAGGCTCTTCTTGAGCCGTGAAGATCAGTCGCAAATAAAATTCGGGTGGGCTTTGCCATCAGATATCTCCGACCTCGGTAAACCAAGGTTTCTTCGTGCCCACTTTTTCTCTAATCTTCCATTTCGGCGTCTTTTCTCGTTCTGCAATAATTTGGTTCAGCTGATCCAGCCGCTGCTTCATGATTTTCCAGCTTTCCTGGGGAATTTTTTGCTCGTTGACAAACTGCATTCCAAGCTCGGCGGTCGACTTCAGGTTGTTTGTGGCGTCGTACCAAAAGCCCCAGTCGTCTGAGAGGACGCCGGAAATGTAGCCCGCGTCAATGCAATCTGGCTTGAACTCCATTGTAAGCTCGTGACCCAGCAACAGTACCAAGATGTCTATCAAATCCTTTTTGTTAATCTGATGGATCTGGAGCTTCTCAAGCACCAAGTCAGCGAGGTCTAGCGTCGGGTAATCCAGTTCCAAACGGCCGTTCTTTTTGAATTCTCCAAAAGTCACGTCGTGGCTGAATTCGAGCTTGTCGAAGAAAACATCGATCGGAAAGTTGCTCGTCGGGTGGAAATAGACGAGTCTGTTTCCGCCGAATAGTGCGTTGACCATCCGGTCTGGTTTCAATTTGCAATCTTTTTCGAATAGGCTCTTGATGTCATTCCATTGCTTGTTGTATCCGGCTAGATCTAGATCGGTGAAGGGAGGCTTTCCCGCGCCCAACCTGCCGAGACCGAGCTGGAGCATCCTGCACTCTGGGCACTTGTCCGAATGGATGTAAATTGCAAATCCGCCAAGGACTCGAATCACTATGTTTTTCTTCTGCGCGGCTTCCACAATTGCGAGAGATTCGGCGAGGAATTGTTCATTTTGAATAGTGACAGGCTTTCGTTGAATGGACAAATCGATTTCCTCAAATGTCTGTTGTACTATAAGTGTAGGAATGATCATGTATTCTGGAACAGACTAGACCTTCATTCTCTACCGTTTGTTTCATTGGGGTCTCTTTCCATTCTTCATACTAGCTTAAGTAACAGCTTGCTGAAGAATCCGCCTCCGCTCATAACTTTCTGGCCGAGTCTATTTAGCCTTACCAGATAGGTGACCGGTCCGGTCACCTCTAACTTTCGCATGAAGAAAGCCTCGTCCTGTCTTATCTCCCCTTTCAAGAGCTTCAGAAAAGTTTCCTTGTCTCCTCTTATGGTTGCAGAAGGGTTGTCGAATCTGCCGCTGTGCGTAGAAAGTTTGCCTGAGGAGAAGCTCAAGTAAAATTGTTTTTCGTTCTGGAGCTCAAACTGAATCGTGGTTCCCTCTGGCATTATGTCCTTGACCTCTTTCTTTCTGTTGGCAAGGAATGCGAACATGCCCATCGCCCTGCGAAGACCAAGAATTCCCACGCTGATCAGACCTTTTGCTATTTTCGACAGTACGCGTACACTATCGAAAGTCCTTCTAATAATCGTTGAGAGAAAATTTACGACTACAGTGAGTAGTCCAGCGTCAATGAATCGGTGGCTGGAGAATGATCCTCCGAATTACTCTGGAGGTAGTTCTCTGTAAGCCATTCCTACGTCGATACCTTTGCTCGCCTGGTATCTTCTGAACCCGTAATACCAGATTACCGCCGCGGCAGCCACCAAAACTATGATCGAGCCTCCACTCGCGCCTAACCCGATGTTGAGCTGCGGAATCACAAGGTATCCAATCAGTACGAAGATGCTGATTATGAAGACAATCACACCGCAGATAACGAGTAATGGACCGTACCTTGCAACAGGGGATGACTTGAACATTGATGGATTTGTCTTTGGCATCAGGATAGCGGCAAGACTAGTCCCAAAAAACAGCGTGGAAGAGGTCCATATCGCAATCGTTTCCCAGTATATCAGCGATGAGAGGAAGTTGTGGGCGAGATCGATCCCCGCGGCGTAGATCATGATCACTATGAAAACAAAGACAAGCCCTTTCACTGGAGTCCTGAAGCGCGGGTTTGTCGCTGAGAATAGGAGAGGAACAGTACCGTCTATCGAGGCAGCGAGCAGATACCTGCTCAAGTTAGATGTCATTAGCTGCACGAAAAAGTATCCGGTTACAATGTAACCGATCGAGGCTAGAACCATGAGACCAACATTGTTTGTCGCCATCAAAGTCAAGATACCCAGTGAAGGATAGTACGAAAGAGCTGGAGCCCCTATGTACGAGGCGGCCGCTATTGCATACGTGAATGGATATCCCGCGAGATGCTCGTAGCCCACAAGCTCAGGGAGCATCAAGAGAAATCCAACGAAAACTCCAGCCGCCAAGAAAGTTACAAGCATCGCCCTGAAGTTACTTGCGCCTTTGATCTCTCCAAAGATCGGGGCAGTCCATACTGACCACATCAAGAATGAAATCGAGACAACAACCGCAAGTAACAGTGTATTTTCAAGACTATAGCTCGGCGCAGTTGCGGAACTTACTATTGTGGTGTAAGCGTTCGACGTCCCATTAAGGATTTGAGTGTAGTGATTGAAATTGGATTGATAGGTTGTTGAGGAAATGCTGAACAGAAGGTACGGGATCGTGATGCCCGAGATAATCGTCGCAGGAAACAGAATCCATCGCTGGGCTCTTGCTACCCATTTCAGCCCCACGATATTGTTTACGAGCGCTAGAATCAGCATGCATGCCGTGAAAGTAAATAGACCAGTCTGAGTTCCAAGCCAGTTTGCAAAATTTACCACGCCAGTGTTTCCAGTAACTGCGCCGATCATTGTGAAAAGCGGAACGACGCCCAACGATGCACTCGAATAAATCAGGAGCGTACCGTAAACAGGTTGCAGCAAGAAAGTCTGCCAAAATAGCGCGCTTATCATCGACATTGTTGGGTGTATTCCGCGACTCTGGAAAACATAGTCGCCTCCGGAGCGAGGCATCATGGAGCCAAGGCCCGCGTAGACAAAATAGGTTGGAACTGAAAGCGCAAAACCGAGAATTATCGCAATAGTCCAGCTGGCACCGGGGAGAAAATAGGTGTAAAACGGAAAGAGGAAGAAGTTAGCCGCAAAAGGAATTGCAAGCATCAATCCAAAGATAAATGCATCGAACATGGATACACTCCGTACAACCCCTGAAGCCTTTCGGGCGAACATTGGTTTGGGTTCGGACATTCCACATCGAGCGCCGTTGATGGTAATTATTATACTTTGGCTATGATTCTCCGTTTGGCCAGAGCTCAGGCCGCCCGAAGGGTTTGATACTGCGCCACGTGCTCTACTTGCTGCTGGTTCGCTCTCCTCGCGGCATCCAGTACTGCTCGCCTCGCGAGGACGACAGCCATGTCCTTCCGGTATTCCGAACTAGCTCTAATGTCCGCGGGAGGGGTTATTTCGTCCCGCACTTCCTCGGCCGCCTCTCGAACTACTGACTCTTCCAGTTTCATTCCCGTGAGTTTTTTGATCATTTTTTCTGGAACAATCGGCCTATTCCCGACTGCTGACAGGGCGATGCCGACCCTCGCGGCTGAATCATCGTGGTCCAGCTCTACAAATGCGGCGGCTCCGACTATGGCAAAATCCCCGACCACTCGCTCCATCTTGAGATATGCCGAACCCTGCTTCTTCTCAAGAGCGTGAACGGATATTCCGGTGAGCATTTCATCTGAAGCCAAGTCGGTCGTAAAGTAGTCTAGGAAGAACTCTCCTGCCCTAACATTGCGCTTGTTTCGATTGCTACGTATGGAAATGGTCGCGCCCAACGATACAAGCACGGCCGGATAATCCCCTGCAGGATCATGATGAGCCAGCGCTCCGCCGATGGTGCCGCGATTTCTCACGAGCGGATCGCCCAGCACGTAAGCTGCGTCCCACAAACTGGGGCTGTACTCTCTGATGGACTCCTTCGTTTCAAGGTCGTGGTGAGTAGTTAGGGCGCCTATCTCCAATAGGCTGCCCTCTTTCCGGATGTACCTCAGATCTTTAACTTTTGAAATGTCGATCAGATATTTCGGAGGATCCAGCAGTCGCAGTTTCAATAGGGGAACTAGACTCTGGCCGCCTGCAAGAATTTTTGCGTTGCCGCTGTGCTTCGAAAGAAGCTCCAGAGCTTCGTCGAGAGTACTTGCCTTTAGATATTCGAAGCGTCCAGGTCTCGATTTCTCCACTCTCTAGGATTGTTTTCGCGGGGCTATTGTCTTGATGCAATTGTAGACCCTTTCAGACGTCAGAGGAATTTCCTTTATTCCATCGGCTAAGTTAATCGCGTCGGCAAGCGCGTTGGCGAGCACTGCAGGTGGACTGATGATACTGAGTTCGCCTGCCCCCTTTGCTCCAGTTGGTGTGGTAGGCGATGGAGTTTCAAAAGGTGCCATGCGATCGGCGGTCACCATCGGCATTTCAACAGCGGTAGGGCAGGCATAGTCGGCGAACAGAGTCGCGAGCGGCTGGCCGTCGTCGTCGTATGCGAGATCCTCGTATGCCGCCGTGCCGAGGCCCTGGCACAAACCTCCCTGAATCTGTCCTTCGACTATCAGAGGATTGATCTGAACGCCGCAGTCGTGAGCGATTACGTACTTCAAAATCTTGTATTCTCCTGTCTCAGGATCGACCTTTACGACCGCGGCGTCTGCCGCGTTGCTGTAGTTGACAGCCGCGTTTCCAACACCGTTTTTATCGAATCTTCCAGTGTTAGGCGGCTCGTAAGTGTACATCGAATCCAGTCCGGGCTTCATTCCTCTGGGAAGCTTGCTCGTCTCGGCCCAAGCGACTACAGCTATCTGTTGCAGAGAGACTCCTCTGGACGGAGTTCCCCTCACCGTGATCTTGCCCTCCTCGAAGACCATGTCCTCTTTTCGCGCCTCCAAGAGGTGCGCGGCAATCTCGATCATCTTCTCTTTGACCTGGCGCGAGGCAATAGCAATCGCGCTTCCCGTTATTCCAATGCAACGGCTCCCCCAAGTTCCGAGACCCTGCGGACACTTGTCGGTGTCGCCGTGAATCATCCTGACCTTTGACATGTCGAGTCCGAATTCATCCGCGGCTATCTGGGCGAGAGCGGTATCGTGTCCCTGCCCCTGAGGTATGTTGCTACACAATACAGTTAGGGCACCCGTCGGCTCGAACCTGACTATTGCTGTTTCGAAATCCGCGTCGAAGGTCATCGGGAGATTTCGGCAACTCGTGTAGTGGATTCCTGCACAAAAACCGACACCGATGTTGGGCTCGTTCCTCTTCATAATGCCCTCATAGTCAACCATCTCGAGGACTTTGCGAAAACATTCTTCGAAGCTACCGCTATCAAGCTGTGCACCAGTCGAAATAACGTAGGGAAGATCCTCTTTTTTGATCATGTTCTTCAGCCTGATCTCGGCCCGATCGATTCCCAGTTTTCTCGCGAGCTTGTCGATCGTCACTTCGCGGACAAAGAGCATCTGCGCGTCGCCAAATGCTCTGTAGGCTCCTATACCGGCCTTCGTTGTCGCGACATCGTAAGCTTCAAAGAGGATGTTTGGAAACTTGTAAACTCCCGGATGCATTGAATACGGAACTGCGACTGTCGCAATTCCCCATGACCTGTAGGCGCCTGCGTCTTGGAGAATTTTCTCCTTCCATGCAGTTATTGTACCGTCTTTCTTAGCGGCGACCTTTATGTAGCAAACGCGGCCGTAACCATGTTTACTCGCCGTCAGGTGTTCTCTCCGGTCTTCATAATACTTTACTGGAACCCCGAGCTTCATGGCTAGGATCGCCACGATGATTTCGTGAGGAAAGATGCTCGCCTTGATTCCGAATCCACCGCCTATATCGGGAGCGATGCACCTCACTGCACTCTCGGAAATGCCGAGACAGTGAGCCAAAACTGTTCTCAGGAAATGAGGGAACTGAGTCGCGGACCATTCGGTAAGCGTGTCCGTATATTTGTCGTAGACGGCAATCGCGCCGCTCGTCTCGATCGGGGCGGCCGTTGATCTCTGAGTGACGAAGCGGTCTTCTATGATTACATCCGCCTCTGCGAAGGCTTTTTCGACGTCCCCTGCGACGACGCGGTGAGTAGATTCGATGTTGTCTCCCCACTCTTCGTGAACAAGAGGAGCTCCTTTTTCCAGGGCCTTCTCAATATTAACAACTGCGGGGAGAACCTCGTACTCGACATCGATAAGATCAAGGGCGTCTTCAGCCACGTAGCGATCTGTACCCACAACGGCGGCGACCGGCTCGCCCACGTAGCGCACTTTGTCTACCGCGAGGCAGAGTTCATTAGAGCGCTTACTCATGGGGACATCCCAAAATTCGTCCCAGGTCTTCGCTATCTTTTCGGCGTCCGTACCGGTCAGAACGTATAAGATGCCATCAGCCTTCCTCGCCTTCTCGACATCGATCTTCTTTATCCTAGCATGAGCGTACGGAGAGCGCAGAATTTTGCAGTGAACTGTTCCCGGCAGCTGGATATCGTCTACGTACTGCGCGCGACCTCTGACTATCGTCGCGTCCTCGCGGCGCTTTACTCTCTGTCCAACCCAATTCTTCGACGCGGGTTTCAGCTGCGGCTCAAATGCCGCTTTTTCGTGCTCTTCCTGGAAAACTTGCAATTCTCTAGATCACCCTAAGTTGCTGTAGCTTGTAGAGTCGCCGCAGCTTGCTCGATCGCTTCGACAATCTTCACGTATCCAGTGCATCGGCAGAGATTGCCTGAAAGCCCCATTCTTATCTGGTCGCGCGTGGGCTTTGGATTTTCTTGTAACAACCACTTCGATGTCATGAGCATCCCGGAAGTGCAATATCCGCACTGAGCAGCGTGAATATCCCAAAAACTCTGTTGCAGAGGATCGAGAATACCGTCCTTTTCCAGTCCTTCCACCGTGAGGACATTGGACCCTTCTGTTTGAACGGCAAAGACGAGACAGGATTTTTGAGCAACGCCGTCGACCATGACGGTGCAGGCTCCGCACTTGCCTTCAATGCAACCAATGTGCGTGCCTGTAAGGTGAAGCTGCTCTCTGATCAGATCAACGAGAAGCGTGCGGGAGTCTACTTCCACGTTACGCCTCTCACCGTTTATAGTAACTGAGATGCTGTGCTTCACGCGCTGCGCGAACGTATCCAAATATTTAAGATTATTTCTAAAAAGACACTGTAGAAAGTCTCATTTCAAAGCTTGCGGTTGCTCCTAGTCATTTAGAGCACAGCTGTGAAAATCGACTTTGAACGGATTATCATCGGTCGAAAATTGTTTTCCCAATTGATGGCGGTGACGATGTCTGGAACAAGTACTGGAAAAGGGCGGTAGGAAACCGAAGTGATTTTTTCGCAGTGCGATATTCTGCTTATGAGATTCCTCTTTTCTGATTTGAAACCCCTAAAATGAGGCCCGACGTAGTTTTGTCAAACGACGAGTACAAT
>JASHPO010000074.1 GCA_030038075.1 Nitrososphaerales archaeon
CACCTCTCATTTGCCACCTGTACATTCGCAAGTCCCTGCCGAAATCACTGTCCACCACGACGAGAGCGACGATCAATTTGGAGCTGCGGTAAATGTCGTAGCCTTCCAGTACTTTGAACGATTCTGAGACCGGGTAGTCTCCCTGTTGCTTTGTAGCTTCTGCCAAATTTGTTCTCTTCCATAAATAGAGGCGACTCGAATAAACGTTTCATAAAGTCCGGAAGAAGCTGGTTTGAATACAGTCGATCGTGACTTGAGCAAAGGAGACAGACGAAAACCCGGCAGATCATCTCAAACTCTAAAAGGCAGATATGAGAGTCACACAAGCAGGAAATGGCATTCGATGATCCGGTCACAATAATAATAGTAATAGCGATCATAATCGCCGCAATTGCTTTGATTTCCTATGCCGCTAGCAGACTTGTCAACTTGTTCAAGAAAGCAGATCGATTTCTTGATGAGCAGAATTCAGCCAAAAGTGGCGAGTCATCATCAAACCAATTGCCCTTGCACAGCGACGGAAATCTGGAAACATCTTTGATATGCGGCAACAAGATTCTCGACGTTTGACGAGATGCAAAGACCTGAAAAGAAGACCTGTACCTGAGACCTGAGCTGAACTGAAAGACATTAGCTAGCTCCGATCCTCCTCCTAGGGGGTACCCCTATGTTTTCATTGACTATTTCCATTAAAACAATTGATTTCATACAAATATTGTAGATAGCAAAGAAATCTCGCAACTGGGCTTCATTCAGGTATTTTGGACTGACTATGTACGAAGGTACGAGGTCAGAGCGGGAGGCGATATTTAACTCACTCCTACCTTATAATCGCTTTTCTAGTTCTTGAAGGAACCAATGAATCAGTAAACTTCGCTCGTCATAAATAGACGATAGAAGCGTGAACCCCGAGTTTTCCAAATCAAAGAATCTCAAGAAAAGGACTTAAGGCAAAATTAAACACCGCAATTTTACAGAGCAAAAACGACTTTTGGAATCGGATTATTGGTGCTGTATTGTGACCAGAGATGGCGCTGAAACGATAGGAGCCACCATGGATTCCATAACACTACAAACTGTTCCCCCGAAGTTCATTATAGTAATCAATGACGGTTCTTCCGACAATACAGAATTGATAGCTAGGGAAAAAACCAAGACCTTTGAATCCATCTTTATCATAAACACAAATTCCAAGACCCGAGATATCCGGCGTGTGCCCAGCCTATTGAACATTGGAATCGAGCATTCGAAGAAGCTTTCAAAAACGAAATACATGATGGTCTCGGGCGATGACAATGAGCTCGCACAAGACTATGCAAAGAAAATAATGGAAGGGATGGACGGAGACCGGATTGCAGTCGCGTCTGGTGACTGGCTCTCATCCGGCGGAAGATCAAATCAAATGCCGCACGGCGGGGGACGCTTTGTGAAGACAGATTTCATGGAAGCGATCGGAGGAAAATACCCGGTAGCGTACGGCTGGGAGACTTGGCTACTATACAAGGCAATGCAGCTGAACTACAAGGTGAAACTGTATCACAACCTGAGATACAAACACCTGAGGCCCTTCCGACCAAGCAACCTATTCAACTGGGGCAGAGCAATGTACAGCCTAGGATTCCCAACGTATTTTGTCCTTATGAGGTTTGGTATCAATTTTCTCTGGTCGAGCAGAGGGACGCAAAGCATGAAGGCAACAGTAACGATGCTCGTAGGATATCTCCAGGCCAAAGTAAACCCGAGCGCTCTAAAGGGCATGCTGATCGAGGATGAAGGACTCAAGACTTTTGTAAGGCGCTTTTCTGCAGCGAGATTGACAAGACTACTTTGACAGATGACCGAACTGGAATTCGCACCTTGCATTCGTCTTAACTTTAGACAATCTTATAACGTGTGAAACACTTATTCCACTAAGTGGACAAAGTGTCCGAAACGATAAAAGTCTCTAAGGAAACAAAACAATCTCTCATTAGGGTCGCAGCAAAATTGCAGGAGAGCAGCGGGAAGAGAGTGGACTTGGATGAAGCCATACAGCACCTCGTGTCAGCTTCTGAAAAGCGGCCCGATTTATTGGAGAAGGCGTTTGGATCGGCTAGCGGAATAAAAATCGAAGATATGTTAAATGAGAGGCGGTTGGATGAGCGACGAGCCAAGCGGAAATATCGTATTTGACACAGGGACGCTTCTGGAATTCGCCGCAGGTTCCAATTTCGGAGTATATGTCAAAGGCCTATTGCAATCTAATTCGGTTTTTGCGTACACGAATGAAATTCACCTCGGAGAACTTCGATACCTCCTTTGCAGAAGGTTTGGAGACAAAGAGTCCGAAGAGACCACAAAAAACCTCACCCAGAGTGGATACCTCAGGATAAGCCGGACAGGCGATTTCATCAATCAAGCCGCGGGCATAAAATGCAGGAGAGCTCTGGCTTTCCCGGATTGCTTTGCCCTAGCCATGGGAGAATCGATGCGCATGCCTGTCCTTTTTGCAACACGAGAAGCAGAGCTCGTAAAAGAGATCAAGAAAGAACCATTCAAGA
>JASHPO010000075.1 GCA_030038075.1 Nitrososphaerales archaeon
GACACTCAACATCTTAAATACCGAACGGCGAGAACATGAGCGAAACTTGCCGGATCTCAAATTTGAAATCATGAAGGTGAAGATGAGCGATCTTGTTCCGCATGAGGGGATACTTGACTGGCACCTCAATGAGGTTTTCGAGCTGATGCAGCATGATGGTTATCAGCTGAGGCCGATTGCCGTCTCTAGACTTGACAAGCTTGGAGGCAAGTGGAAGGGAAAGTACCTGATACATGACGGCCATCACAGGACTGCGGCTTTGAAGAAACTGGGTTGCACGCTGGAGATGGTTTCGGTCTTTGATTTCTACAATCCGAGGATCAAGGTGTTTGAATACGTCAACACCTCGATACCTGTTGCGAAGGACGAGGTTATCAAGCGGGCGACTTCGGGAATCGAGGTCACGCCGAGGTACGACAAGCACTTTATCGAGACTGACGGGAAACTGGAGCCGTTCCACGACAACGACCTCCTTGAGCCGAAAAGGCCGACGCCCCTTTCAGAGCTGTAATGCGGTGAGATTCTGGAAACATCCTCATATCCACATAAATATGGCCAAGAAGCCATAATCTGCTTTTTCTAGCCGTCGGGGAGAGACAATAACGCATTATGATGCGGTCCAATTGAAACTCGCCCGGGACACCGAGAAGGATGCGAAAAATTACGCTAGCCTTGGCAGTTATGAAGAAAACGTGAGCAAGCTAAGTGGGATGTCCGATGGATCGCCGGTGGTCACTGAGTATGATGTCGCCATGCACCAAGTCGGACGCAGTGTAAAGCCGAAGAAAAAGAGCTAAGTATGTTGCGAATCTGACTCGACAAAATATATCAAAAGCCTTGTAAGTTATTTGAAATTGTTATTTTCGCTTCATTTTCTGCTGGGACTTCGCTGAACCAACCTAAGCGCGACCATGAGCACCGCCGCTACCATAATCATCACAGCAGAAGCTGTCACTGCTACCCCGAGGCCGTAGTAAGTATAGTCTTGGTAAATGAGCACGGAAGCTGGATAAACATCGGCAAAAGGCCATTGCAGAACATAATAGGCGAGAATAGCGATAGCCCCGAATTCGCTCATTGCCCTGCTCATTGAAATGAGTGCTGCCGAAAGGATTCCTCTTCCAGAATTTGGAAGCACTATAGAAACGAACACGCGGAGGGGAGAAGCACCCATCGCCGACGCGAAATGCTCAGGGGATTTGTTCAGAGACTGGTAGAATGGCTGCATTGATTTGATGTATATTGGCGCAGAGACTACCAACAGAGCAATCACAAGTCCCAGAATCGTGTCGAACAGGTATATCCCGATCGACTCTAGAAATCTCCCAAAAGGAGTGAGTGGGCTGGCGAGTATGAGTAATGCTATCCCAACAATTGGATGCGGTATAGACACCGGAAGGTCTGTGAGCGTCTCCATTATCGTGCTCTTGTTCCGCGCCAAGTAGTATGACAGCGGAGTAAAAATGATCACCGCGGCGACCGCCGCTAGCCCGGATGAAAAGAGAGTGAGCCCGATTGAACGGAATATTTCGTAACTGTAGCCTTTGGGGTTTCTAAGAGGTCCCAAACCCTCGTAAAGCAGCAATGCGACGGGTGTTATCAGGAGACACAGGGTTGCAACTGAGATCCATTTGAGCCAGTTAATTTTCATTTTCAGGATGAGGCTCTGGCAGGTTGTCTATAAGCTCGGTGCAACTCGAAAACGTTGCGCCAATTTCCTCTCTGCTTGGGTTGGGAGCTCCCTTAGTGGATTCTAACAGTCATTAGTAAAGAATGAATGCCAACACTTGGTTATGCTTTTCTCAGAATAGCGAGTTTATCCCACTGACTTTGATAGGCGTGATGTATTTTTTACAAAAGTGAACAGGACGACGAAATAATTCAAGACATGCTATAGAAGTGAAAAAAGTAAGTGGGTGAGCAGCATTTTACTGCTGCTCACTTCTTTTCCTAATAGCTGCCGTATATCGGCGTTAGGCCTAGGGTACTGATGGCCGCAGGCAATACTACCGCAGAAGATTCCTCGTAGAGCTGTGGAGTTGACAGGAGATTCAAGCTGTAGTGAGCAAGTAGAGTCTGGTAGTTGTTCGCGACGTATGCAGCGAATGCGTCCGAGGCGACTGGATTGGTGCTGTCAGTTGGAACGGTAATGTACAGTTCGATGAGTTTGCCCTGTTCGGATGTCTGGCCGGTGGAGCTGATGAAGCCGATTGTGTGGTATTGTGGAGTGTTGTCCGCTGAGCTGCCCAGATTGACTAGGCTCGGTAGAGTGATGTATGGCACGCCATCTGTGACTGCGAGCGACTTGTACATAAACAGGAAGTTTATGCTCCCGGTCTCCAGCGGGCCTACCATTTCAGCAGCCTGTCCAGCAGTGACGAGGTTACTACCAGTACCAGTGGTTGCTACGCAGATATCGTTTGCGAAGGCTTCGCAGAGACTATTTGTGTAGTATGGAACCCAATTTCCACCAGCTCCCGCTACTTCAGCAGTTGTTGGTTGCGAATAGATGCATTCACCGGTGAATTGTGTATT
>JASHPO010000076.1 GCA_030038075.1 Nitrososphaerales archaeon
ATCTGAGAAAGGTCGCAGGTGGAAGAGTGAAACTCGTTTCTTCGATTCCCATTGACGGCTCTTGGTTGTGCTACGAGAATCTTATTCGGGATGTGATAGAAGGGAGAAGGTCGGAAGCTTGGTTTCAGTTCGTGGAAGACTCTCCAGAATTCAAGATGAAGAAAAAGAACCGTTAGAGACGTTATCGCCAGTCTTTCTTACTTTTGGAGGTTCCGTGAAATCTCCTCTGATGTTGTTGGCAAACGATTTCGAGGTTTCCAATGTCGTTGCTGCCTCCTAGGGCGAGCGGAGTTTTATGATTGATAGTGAGGTTCGTTGTTTCAGGACAATACTTGCATCTTGCGTTTGCCAGTTGCAGAATTATTGATTGCGAAATTCGTTTGCGTTTCGTCGGCGTCTGCATATTGCCAAGTCCAAAGATTGGCAATAGAAATCATTGCCGGTTATTCGCAAGGAGTTCTGTGAGGAGTCTTCTCAGCGATTCATTTTCTTTCTGCAATCGAAGTGCATTCGAGGCGGCGCTCTGTGACTCTCTAGTTCCGTCCAAGCGTAGTTCGTCTGCTAGGTATGTGTGATACTCTTCAATCAGTTTGCTCAGGAAGACTTGGTACTGAGTCGAAAGACTGTAGGTAGAAGGAATGTGACCTTCCTTGGGTGTGTCGCCCATTAACAGCGCATAGTGATTCGCGGGCATCATGGTTGATTCGGCTATCGTTTGGAATCTTTTCCTCATGTAATGAGAATGAAGATAAACGTGGTATTCCTGTTCGGCTAAGTTTCTGATTTTCTTCCACTGGGATTCGTAGTTAGGAAAAGGAACCCTTCTCCCCGTATTCTTTGCTGTATCGATTACCTTCTTCGCAAAGTCGATTGGCATGAGGGAAATATGAGCCATTCGTATCTTCGTGTTGATCGCTTAAGTGGAGTATCGCATAGTTCGGATGTGAAAGGTCGACGTCTTCAAAGGGTATTGTGTAAACCGCTTTCGCCCTCTCGGGAGCGTATGCTTGCCATTGCATCATCATTTGCTGCTCAAATGTTAGGCGCTTGTATATCTCGCGGAGTATTCCTTCTGTGCAATTCTCGGTTGCTGGTGGGAAATGGTGATCGATGCGAAGGCTGAGTCTTGCAAAGTTTGCTCGGAATATTCCTAGAATTTGAGTTCCGCTTCTTCTTTGGCTTCTGAGATGGTGATCTTCGTTGTCTAGATTAGAGAAGGCTTCTAATGCTCGCTCTATTTGCGTGTCTTGCGGGTTTTGACGCTTGTGGTTGACAAGGTCATCGATCGCATGGTCGCTGATCTCCCAGCCAATATAATCCAAGAATGCTTTGCAAGCGATTAATGTGGTAGAACGGGCTCGCTCTGGAAGTATCCCTTCGTTCTTGTTTCGGTTTTTGATGTAGTTTAGATACGCTTGTATCGAAGGGTCTTTGTCCAGTGTCTTGTTGAGCTCTTCCAGTTGCTTGTTGGTTCGTGGTTTGCGCTTGGTGTATATCCCGAAAGTCGGAATTCCGTTTGCCGACTTGCCGGTTTCTCCAGATTCACTTGTTACTGCTAACTGTTTACCTTGAGGGAGGGGAGGAGCTAGTTGCTGTCTTTCGAGTAGAGTACAGGTCTTTTGTTCAGGTCTCAAAGACCCTGATCGCGAGGATCTTTTTGGGATTTTGCAGATGTCGATTTTTTCGCTCAGTACTTCATTTGCATCTTAGATCTATCGAGGGTTTGATTTGCCCATTTTTCAAAGGAAACAGAAAGGTAGGTAGCTTCGGCCATTGCCATAACGGCCAGCGTCGAAAACAGATATCTTAATGAAAGCATTCAAGCTCAGACCATAAAGAGTGATACATGAGCGTCGCCTTTTTTGTCTCTCCAAAGGCGAAATTGGTCTGGAAGGCACTCTTTTTCTTTTCACTAGGTGTTTTCGCTCTTGAAGCATTCTTTGACCTCAATCCCACAAAAATAACGGTTACAGGCACGACATTTTCGATCAGCTACTACGTGTACCTCACGGCCTACGACCTGGTACGATATTTCCCCGCTGGCTACGCATTCCTTGCTGTCGGTGCAATCCTCTTCGCCTCCTCAAGATACAAAATTATCCCTCTCGCGCTTGCAGGATTTGTAGTTGCGTTCTACGTCGAAATTATCCGATCTACCGCCCTGATGAATTATTACAAGAACACTTACGCGTGCCACTGGGTCTATACCGGTCCCAACACGGGCTACTTCTGCCCTCTCTCGAACATGGTTGATGGACATCCAAACATCCCGCTACAGGGAGATGCGACAGGATTCATCGCCTTTATTGTAGCAGTCGCAGCATTCACACTGTGGAGGTATTCAGGCTCGCTAATTGTCGCCCTCGCCGATATGTTCCAGATGGCTTCGGGCGTCATTTGCATTTTTGAGCTTATGATTTATGCATTCGAGCCAGCGTGGTACCTACAACAAGTAACCTACTTTGCGGACGAGATATATCTAGGCAGGCTCACTAACGAGGATCTGCTCATTGCAGGACTGATTATTTTTGCTACGGCGATCTCGATGCGGTTCTGGCTGTCACGCAGGCACACTCCGGAGAAAAGGATCGAGACTCCGAAGCAGGAATCCATGCAATGACGATTCCTACCAAGTGTGTGATTTTCCAGTAACGAAAGTACGGAGCACAAATCCGTCTTATCGATTTCCGCTATGAGAAGTGGTATTCGTCTTTTTTCCAGCGTGGAAAAAACTAGTACATCCAATCCAAAAGTGTATGGTTAAACCCTTCCCGACCAATCACTTACTCGATCGCAAGGAAATGGCGCAAACTGCATCACCTCTTTTGAGGATTCCACAAGCATCAGTTACCAGCTTTGAAACGCTAGTGCGTCAAAAGGAAAGGCGCGTTATCAGGCCTCAGAAAATGATCATGGCGGCAATTCTCGACGCCTGCCGAACACCCTCGGTGCAGCACTGGATTATGGTGAAAGCTCGCCTGGGCTACAACACTTTCTGGAAACACATGAACGAGCTCGTGTCGCTCGGCATGATGAACACCTCAAACGAGGGAAACAAGACACTTTATGCTATAAACGAAAAAGGTCTGACCTTTCTCCAAGAGCTTCAGGCCAGCTAGAGAAATCCGAGTGTTTCCAGCTCGTCGATCAAAAGATCGGCCGACTCTTCTGGAGTTCCTTTCTCCGTATCAATTGTAACATCGGGTGCCGCCGGTATCTCGTAGGGATCTTGTATCCCTGTCATATTCGTGATCTCTCCTCTTCTGGCCTTCGCGTACAGGCCTTTAGGGTCTCTTTTTTCGCACGTGAGAAGCGAAGCCTTGACGTAGACTTCGGCGAACTTGTCCTTTCCTATCAGCTCTCTCGCGCCGTCTCTTGACGTTTTGTACGGAGAAATGAGCGCGACAATTGAAATCACCCCGTTTCTTGAGAGCACCTTGGCCAAGTAAGATACGCGCCTCGCGTGCTCTTCCCTGTCTTCCTTGGAGAGACCTAGGTCTCTTGACAGGCCTTTTCTTATTTCGTCTCCGTCGAGTATCTCCACAAACCTGCCGGAGTCTTCGAACCTTTTCCTGAGAACTCCTGCCAGTGTGGACTTGCCGGAGCCCGGAAGTCCAGTCATCCAGATCGTAAACCCTTTCGGTTTCCCTTCACTCATTGCGCTACAACCTCCGCAAGAATGCGGCCATCCATTCCGGGCGACGCTTCCACTCCATACATCTTGAGAAGCGTGGGAGCAATATCCTCGATCCTAGCATTCTTCAGTACTTTCGAACCCATGTCTTTTTTGGGATCGTACATTAGAAATATTCCGTTCATAGAATGGACAGAGTCGTCTGGGCCGGTGTCGTTCTCAAAAAGATACAACGAGTCGTGTCCCACCGTCCCCGCTGACCTCCAGTTGAGGTCGTCGAAATAAACCATCAAGTCTGGTAAATCTCCGATCGCAGTTCCGTAGAGCTCACTCGGCTTGAAGACGTAGTTTTTCATCGTGCGACCGGTATTATCCTGTATAGACATAATTTTGCCAGTGAGCTTTTTCATTTCATCTTCGAGATTCTTTCTTTCTATTACGCCAGTTACCTCGCGTCCTTTCACGTTGAAGAAAATCCTCGCGTAATAGCCTCCCCAGCCCCATGCCTTTGTTTTTGTCCAGTCGACTTCGGTCTTGTCCAGATCGGACACGCTTTGAGGTTTCGTCTTGAATTTGAGATACCCCTCCTTCTCCAGCCACTGATTCACGCAGAAAGCCCCCAGCATTCCCTTCGATCCGTGGTCTGACAGCACGAACGTCACGCAGTCTTCCCCGAAAATTTCCACCAACTTTCCGATGCGATCATCCGCCGCTTTGTAATATTCGATGTCTAGCGTCTCGTAGGGGTTGCCCTTCACATGCTTTGGGTGCGTCGCGTCAAAAAACTTCCAGAACGCGTGATGCAGCCTGTCAAAACCGATTTCGTGCATTATAAAAAAGTCCCACGGCCTGGTTTTTGCAAGATACTCTGCCACATCGAACTTTTTGTGCAATAGTTCGAAGAGTTCCTTCTTTATCTCCTCACGATTCTCAGTTCGAAACGTGACGTCGAAAATGTATTTGCCTCCCGCCGCCGATAGTACTCCTTCCTTCAATTCTGGCGGACTGGTGAATGGTTTGTCGGCGCTGGGCGTGATGAAACAAGACACGACATCCGTATTTTCGATATGCTTCGGGGGGTATCCTGGAGGAACGCCCAGAACAATGGATTTCTTTCCGAGCCTGGAAAGGTAATCCCAGATTGTATCCTGCTTTACGCTGGTCGAGTTAACGATGTAACCTTCGTTGTAAGAGAAACCACGCCTATGCCTGAAACCGTAGATGCCGAGCTTGCCCGGGTTCATGCCAGTCATCATAACCATCCAGGCCGGAACCGTGATTGGAGGGTTGCAGCTCTCCAAGTTTCCGTGCATACCGCGCTCGTACATGCGCTTAACGTTCGGCAGTTTGTCCAAGAGCTTCTCAAACATCATTTCCGGAGGGATCGAATCCAGTCCGATTATCGCCACTTTATCGGAATTCGCCAACTTGCAGGTACCACCTTGATTTTCTATTCGACAAAGGGAGTTTTTGAATTCAAAATTACCTGCGAAACTTCCGGACGCATGAATTCCTTTGGCGGAGTTTCGCCAGCGAGAAACATCTTGCGAAGCTTCGTTCCGCTAAAGCTCAGCCGATCTGATTCGGGGTGAGGGCAGATTTTTTCGTTCGCGATGCCCATGCACTTGTTGCAGTAAAAGAACTCGCGGAAAAACACCGCCTGTATCCCAAGGTCGGGGAATTCCTTGAATATCTCATGCGCCGCATAGGGGCCGTAATAGTTTCCGACGCCGGCATGATCTCTTCCGATCGCGATGTGCGTGCAGCCAAAGTTCTTTCTCATAATCGCGTGCATGACTGCCTCCTTCGGCCCTCCGTACTGCATTTCGTAGTGGAGCACGCTCAAAACAACGGAATTCTTGGGATAGTAATTCTTCACGAGCGTCTGGTAAGTATCCAGGATAACTTCGTCTGTAAAGTCGCCAGCTTTTTTCTTCCCCAAGACAGGGTTTATGAAAATCCCGTCGGCGAACGCAAGCGCGGTCTTTTGCACGTACTCATGCCCGATGTGCGGGGCATTTCTGGTCTGAAAAGCTATAACATCCTTCCAGCCCTTTTCGTTGAACAGTACCCTCGTCTCTTTGGGATCAAGCGTCGCCTTTTCAAACGGGCCGCTAAATTTTGTCACTGATTTCACTTTACCAGAGACGACCCTGTCGGAATCGGCGTAAATCTTTGCAACGCCTGGATGCGATTCGTCCTCCGTGCCGAACACTTTTTTCGCGTATTCTTTCTTCGAGATAGAGAACAACTCTTCAAATTCCAGCTGTCCTAGTAACTTGTCGTTGTTGTCGAGAAGCGCGATGTCATCTCCATTGCCCGCGGAGAAATCTTCGGGAACATGTAGAAGCACCGGAATGCTCCATGGCGTGTCGTCGGTCAATCTGGAGTTCTCGAGCACGTTCTCGTAATCGGCCTTCCCCAAAAAACCGGTCAGTGGACTCAAAATCCCGGTCGCTATGTTCAGTAAATGGACTCTTGTTTCATCGGATATGTGAATCGTCGCCCCCTCGGAAAGATCCTTCTTTCGCTCCGGCGTATTCGCTACGAATTTTACCTGTACTAGTTTGCCTCCATGTGGGGGTGCAGTCATATTCTCACTCTACAAATAGCCAAGTGCTTTCAGTCGGGCCTTTATTTCCTCGATATCAGTAGTGGTGAAGGGCTCGGGCACTTCTTTCGTCTCGTGCATTGCAACTACTTCTCTCAAGACGTACGTCACGTAGTCCGAGACCGATTTGAAGCCACTCTTTTTTTCAATGAGTTTCTCTATTCTTTCGGAGAGTGAAATTGGAATAGAAACAGTTGTGTACTTTGACTGAGTTGGCAAGTCATCGAAACAATGGCGAAAATTCATTATATATAATTAATCAGTGCCGCGGTTAGGAGAATTCTGCAGCGACGCACCAAGATATTTCAGTTTCTTCATAGCTCATTTCATTTTCTTTGCCTTTCAGCTTCTCTAGACGCAAAACGTCTAATCATTTGCTAAATCAATTTTAAAGTCTAGAGCTATACGCACGTGCTAGATGCAATTACGCTAATTTCGCGTATTATGGAAAAACGAGAATCTTGGAAACAGCCCTACCACTTACATCACTCCTAGTCTTTTTGTGCACAACTTTTCGAGACTTTCTTTACTCAACTAAAACTGGCCGAGCTGGAGTTGATGAGATATTAGATCGTTCGTCAAGTAGTATGCGGTCAGTCCCATCGCCTGAGTTGGCGTGACCTCGATCGTGGAGTTCACGTCGCCGTTGCTCAGGATAGAGCTGCTTTGCCTGAATAATCTCATTTACTGTATTCAGCTGGGTTGGCGAATATTCTGAAAATACCGGGACTATAACACTGGTACTAATCTGCTGAGGAGCGTTTTGGGTGTTTGACGTTCGCGTGCTTTGACGCTCGACACAATCGAGTAGCCGGACGTTATGAAAGAACCGTCCAAAGTCTCTAGTTCCCTCTAAGATAAGCTTGCATTTTCTCCGGTATCTCTACTAGTCTGAGCGAAGTCTCTTCGAGCGAGCCCATGCGGATGAATTTGATCCTGATGACCGAACCCACTTCCAGCTTGGCGAGCAAGATGAGAATATCTCTGAGCTGCTTGACCTGTTGGTCTTCCACCTCCACTATCACATCGCCTGATCTCAGTCCCGATTCGTAAGCAGGACCTTCCCGCAAGAGTTCCGTGATAAGAACGCCGCTCTCCGATCTCAGGTCGTAACGCCTAGCGATCTGAGGATTCAAATTCAGTCCAGATATTCCAAGCCAAGGTCTAACTACTCTGCCCTTTGCAAAGATTTGCTCCACGACTCTCTTGACTGCGTTTATCGGAATGGCAAAGCCCACGCCCTGTGCATACGGGATCATTGCGGTGTTGATGCCGATTACATTCCCGCCGATGTCAGCGAGCGGTCCTCCAGAATTTCCCGGATTGATTGCCGCATCGGTCTGTATCAAGCCCTCGAATATGAATTCCGCCCATGGCAGAGGTCGTCCCAAAGCGCCGATAACTCCCAAAGACGCGGTAGAGCCTCCCGGCAGACCGAGCGCGTTTCCGATAGCAAGCGCAAATTGCCCGACCTTCAGGTTGTCTGAGTTGCCGAGTGCGGCGGCGGGCAGGTTCTCATTCGTTTTTGCCCTGACGAGAGCCACGTCGGTTGCAGGGTCGTATCCGATTACTTCGCCCTCAAAACTTCTTCCGTCCTTCAAGTGAATCTGCACCCTGGAAGCTCCATCTATCACGTGGTTGTTCGTGATTATGTAGCCACGCGGGTCGATGATAACCCCTGACGCCTGACCCTCAAGCGGGACAACGCCGTAGCGGTAACTCCGCTGCATGCGGACGCTTTCTATACTCACAACGCTCTCGTTGAGTTTCTCGATTGACTGGACAAGCTGATCTTGAAGTTCAAACGCGTTTACCATTTCCCGCTCACTCCAGGTCCCCAGCTCACCTTTCGAGGTGGGGTAATCTTTACGAATAGTCCGTCGTTGTTCTCTTGAACCTCTGCGGTTCCTCTTATCTGCAAGCCGCGGGGTGTCCATGGACTCGCGCTGACAAGGTCGTCTACGACAAGGGCTACCCTGTTGTTTTTTCTGATATTCCGAAACTTCACACTCTTATTCAGATTCCAGCTGCCGAATTCGTATGTGATGGGAACCACGCGAGGCAGGTCACCGAATGACGTGGCAATTCTACCGAGCTTGCTTTTCTCGAGGAACTCCGTCATCTGTGAATGATACCTTTTCTGTTTCATCATCAATTTTCGCTTTTAGATCTGGGGATGGTTATGAATATATACTTGGTAGTCTCTTTGCGCTAAGTAGGTTAGAGCGACTTGAGCACATCTCAGCAACTTGACCAAGAGACCATTGATGAATGCGCGGTCATTCACAGTCAATGGAATGAAATTACCAAGGTTTGGACGCTTCCTGTAATTCATGCTCTCGGCTTGTCGCAACCCGCGCGGTTCAACGAGCTCAAGAGAAGGATCGAAGGAATCAGCGCGACGAGTCTTTCCGAGCGGTTAACGGAACTTGAAAAACAGAAAATTATCCAAAGAAAAGTCCTGCCAGAGACACCGCCTCGCGTTGAATACTCGCTAACTCCAAAGGGAGAAGATCTGCACAACCTGCTGGCAAAGTTTGCTGAGTGGTCTAAGCGTTGGGCAAAGTCCTAACTGGAAACTTCGAGCTTGCCGCGTTCGTTAATTTTGAAAATGAGATCGCGGACCGTTCTTCCTTCCCTGACCGCGGCGGGCTTTAGGGCTTTCACGAGTCGAACTATTTCGATGATGTCGCTCCTTATGTGAATTCGCCGCTTGTCCCCTTCGTGCAGGACAATTAACGGCACTTCGGCGAGCTTCGTCCCCTTTTCTACTTGGACAGCGTGCGAAGATTGTAGATTCTCGTAGGCTAGAATCGTCTCCCGCGCCTTGTCTAACTTCTTTCTGGCGCGCCACTCTATCATCGAGACGTTTGCCCTGCTTGTTCCGAGCTCTTTTGCGGCCTCAAGCTGAGTGAATCCCCTCGCTCGGAGTCTCAAGATCTTGAGCTGCTTTTGGTTGAATAGGCCGGATTTCGTGGTCGCGCGATCTCCGCTAATTGTAAACTATCGAAAGAGAACAGCTGTAAATAATTATCTAAATCCTCGGTGTCTGGCGCTGGATAAACCTCAGCGGGATCATTATTGAAAGTGAAACCACTATGGTCACCGCGGCGCATGTGACGGCCGCAGCGATGTTGCCTGCCACGTAGAAATTGACTATCACGACCTGGATTGGAGATAGTCCGTAAAATTGAGTGGGTTTGAGAATCAAGTATGCAATTATTACAAGCGAGCCGTATTCGCTCAATGAGCGGCTCATTGCTATCAGTGAAGCGGAGAAGATGCCTCTCCCCGACTTTGGTAGAACCACCGAGACAAATGTGCGGAACTTTGAGGCCCCGAGACCCAACGCATAGTTCTCGTGAGACCTGCTCATCGACTCGAAATAGGGTTGCATCGCCTTGATGTAAATCGGAGCGGAAACAATTACGAGGGCCACAACAAGCCCCAGCAGAGTGTCGAACAGATCAAAACCGATCGAGAGAAGGAATTTGCCCAGAGGCGTGATGGGGCTTGCAAAGAGCAAGAGTGCGATCCCAATTATCGGGTGAGGAACCGAGGCGGGAATGTCGCCGAGAGTTTGCATTATCTTGCTTTCGATCTTTGTATTCCTTGCAAAGTAATAGGCAAGCGGCGTGTAGAGCGCTATGATAAGCAAGACCGCCGCAACGCAGGCTAGAAGCGTCAAGCCAATTGATCTGAAAACGCCGTAGCTGTACCCCGCAGGGGTTCTCATGGGGCCAAAACCCTCGTAGAGCAAAACGACAACTGGCACGATCAATAAGAACAGAACTGCGTACGAAATTGGTCTGAGCGTATTCATTCTCGCAAACCTAAGGCGAGTTTGGCTCTGGAGAAACTAATAAGGGAGTTGCAACGTTTTTCCGTTGCTCTGCCGTTTTTCGAAGCAACGAGCAAACGCCTTTAAGGTACGGCGCGATCAATGTCGATATTCCTTGAAATGATCGATGTAAAAGCCAAGAAAAAATTGGGCGAGTTCTTGCTCGACTTTGAGCTGAAAGACGAGAACGTGATCTGTCTCGTTGGCAAGAACGGGTCCGGAAAAAGCTCTCTCCTGAACATCGTCGCGGGCATGTACAAACCCGACGAGGGATACGTGAAGATCAATTCTGAGATAATCACCGACACAGCGAATGAGAATAAGCAGGTCGTCCTTGTGACGCCGGACTCGTGCCTCCCCAGCTTCAAAGTGGAGAAGCATCTCACCTGGGGGGCGAAGCTTCGAAAGAGACAGGTTAGCCCGGAGGCATTATCTGAGATGAGGAAAACTCTTGGTATAAATTACAGCGGCAAGGTCTCTGAGCTGAGTCTGGGAATGAGGGAGCGAGTATCGCTTACGACGGCCCTGCTCGCAAGTCCGAGGGTGATTCTCGTGGACGAGGCGTTCAGCAACATCGACAACAGGACTGAATTTATCAACGCCTACCGTGAGTACGCAAAGAAATCGTCAATCGACGTGGTTTTTTCAACCCAGCATTTTGAAGACTCGAAATCAGCGGATCACCTGTACCAGATGGAACAGGGTCGCGCGACCAGAGTCTTCTAATAGGTCCGCGAAACGATAATGACAGCAACAACACTCCGCAGTCTAATCAAGGGAAGGAAAATTATTGTAGCACCTGGAGTGTTTAGCCCATCCGTAGCACTGCTTGCGCAGGAAGCCGGGTTCGAGTGCGCGTACTTTTCCGGCGCGGGATTCGCAAACCTTCTCGGCCTTCCTGATCTCGGGGTCACCACACTTTCAGAAGTTGCAACTGCAGTCAATGCAATCACGTCGATTTCAAAAATTCCGCTGATTGTGGACGTTGACACTGGGTTTGGCGAAGCCGTCAACGCGGCCAGGACTGCGTCAGAAATGGAGCGCGTGGGCGCGGCTGCGATCCAGATCGAAGATCAGGTCATGCCAAAAAGGTGCGGCCACCTCTCCGGCAAAGAGGTCATCGATCCGTCGGAAATGACAAAGAAGATAATCGCAATCAGGAGCGCGAGAAAAAGAGGGCTAGTAATAATTGCGAGGACAGACGCCAGGTCGGTGGAAGGGATTGAGAGTGCGGTGAAGCGTGCCAAGCTCTACCTGAAAGCCGGCGCAGATATTATTTTTCCGGAAGCACTCGAAACAAGGAAAGAGTTTCTGAAATTCTCGCAAGAGGTCAAAGCTCCTCTCCTTGCGAACATGACCGAGTTTGGAAAAACGCCCTACCTGACCGCGTCAGAGTTTGCGACGATGGGTTATAGGATTGTGATCTTTCCCGTAACTGCTTTTCGAATGGCGATGAGGGCGGTAGAGGACTGCTTTCGAGAACTTTCTCTAAGGGGGACCCAAAGAGGTCTTTTGAGAAAGATGATGACCAGAAGCGAGTTTAACAGATTGATCAATTATCACGAATACGAGTCGATGGACGAGAGAACTTCGCTTGAGGCGAAACGACTACCTTCCTTGCAATGAAGACTCGCCGTGTCCGGAGTTTTGTCCAAGTACCTTTCTTGCGAGCCGGCTAACGCTAGTATTATGTCTAGGTAACAGAATTGTTACGTACATATAATATTGACAAGCATATACAAACTCAGAGACAAGGCGCTCAAGAGCGAACGACTGGTCTTATATCTCCGCCAGCTCGCAAAATTGTATCTTTTTCCGCTCGATTACGCCCGAGTATACGCAGCACGACTCGTCAAGAGGGGGATTTGCGCAAAGAATAAGAGAAGGAACCATTTCGCTGACCGACGACCCACTCACGATCGCAACTTGTTGAGCCCTCTTACATATCGTTCAGTTCGGCTCTTTAAATCAGGGGGTTTGATTCGGCGGGCTCCGTTTTGGTAGAATGCGTGACCAAGGAACAGTTTTAAGATACGCGGACCAAGAATTGAATACCACAGGATCGTTCCGCAGCTTTTCTTTTGTTATGAACGTATTGACTGGTACGGCAGATATATCTGGGTTGCAACTCCTGAAAAAGGCGGTCCTTGACATGGCCTATTTTGGAGCGGATTACAAAATGAGGTTGCGATCTCTCGACAAGGTCGAACTGCTGCGGCTGGCGCGACTGTTCGCTGCTAACGGAGGCAATAGGGGAAAAAGAGCGAAAAAGTGTGCCGAGACGAACTATTCGCAAAAGAAGCGCTTTCGACAAAGCAAAAGTGTGCTCACTTTCTAATTCGCTTTATTCCTGTGATTTCATCAAAATCGGAATCGAACGAATAAATTTCGCTCACTCGCCTTCTTCTCATCAATACGACGGCAAGCGCATCGCTGAGACCAATTCGTTTATCCTCAGCCTCAACAATTGCGTCGGAGCAATCAGATCTTTTGACATTTTCTATCTTTATTGTGTCTCTGAGACAAAGTGCTTTCTCAATTTCAAGAGCCTCGTCCATGGGCAAATAGTCTTCCAAAATGTTTGCAATTTCAGCCAAGTGAACAGCGGAGGTAATTACTTCTTCACCTTCATTCACTCTCTTCACGATTCGTCTCGCGTCTTCTTTAATTTGGATCTCGCCCGCGGTCAGAGTTCTCTTGGGCTTCAAATATGCATGTACAAATACGCTTGCATCGACAAACTTCAAGAAATGCCACTCTGCTATTCTCTTGTTACCCGCTTGTTACGGAGCTCCTTTCGGATCGAATGCCAATCGGCTAGAGAGCCTTTAACGTCCACTTCCGCTACATCAAAGTACTTCGTCAGGTCGAGCGAGTCATAGGGCGTGATTTCAATCGAATCATCATCCTTTATTCGCATAACAATTTTCTTACCCTTGAGTCTGTTCTTTCGCCAGCTTTTAGGAATCACAATGCGTCCTTGCTCGTCTATCTCCTTGATTGCCACTTGACTCAATTTATGCCATTAATGAAATAAAATGGCACTATAATAAGCATATGCCACTTTCCTTATTATAGAAGACGCGAGTAAAGCAAAATTGACTCCGCTAGATATTTTTGCTTCGAAGCGCTGATAATTCGAATAATGACGAAGGAACCCTAGAGTAGAAAAAAAGAGTCGTACGGAAGCTATGAAGAGACAATAACTAGGGCAGAGAAACTTACCGAAGAAGAAAGAATGCAGATAGCAAAAGTTCTTCTGGCGACTGTCTAGAGTGTCTCCATAAAGAAATGAAGGCAGTATCTGTGCTCAACCGGAGAAAATTGAGGATGATCTCATTAAACAGTTGATCCAAGCGTACTACTCTAGAAGCAACCCGAATCCCAAAAGAATTTTTCACGTCGATCAACTTGTTTATAACTCTCATGCTCATTTCGATATGGAGACGAGGGACACCTTTTGACTCGCGAAATCGAACAGTTGCACAAGGAGGTCAAGATGATGCGGAAAGACCTAGAGGACATTAAAGTAATGCTTGTGCCAGAAGTGAAACCAACGAAAGAAGAAGTAAAGGCGATCGAGCAGGGAAGAAAGGATCATGCTCGTGGAGACTATGTGGAATGGAAAGAATATGCAAAGAGGAAAGGAAAGAGATTCGTTTCCTAATTGCCTTATCGAGTAGTTCTCACAAGAAGAGCAATTAAAGGACTCGAGAGAGCCCCGGATCATATCAACAAAAGAGCCGGCGAAGCAATCGAAGCTCTTCACGAGTCTTTCGCTCCAGTGAAGTTGTTCGACGTGAAGAAACTCAAAGGGATGGAAGATACCTTCAGGATCAGGCTAGGCGATTGGAGATTAATTTACGAGTTTAGAAGGAAAGAAGATGTAATTGTAATTTACGAGCTTGCGCCGCGCGGTAGAGCGTCCTATGCGGATTAGTTGTATTACGATGTAATGTAACGAGATTAATTCGCGCTCATCTCATTCACTATAGAAAGGGATATAAGTCGTCCAGTAACTTTACTGTATCGTATGCCCAAGGAAGGTTTCAGCGTAGTCACCATTACCCAGAAAGCCCACGACAGGGCAAAACAGAGGTATAACCAGAAGGTAAAGTCAGAGAAGCTCGCAAAGAGTTTCTCCAAATACGTGAACGACCTCATCATGGAAGAAGTCGAGGCAGACGAAAGTCTCTCGCTGCAAGCTCCCTTCATGGAAAAGGTCGGCCTCGAAGGCAACGCCATAATGATCAAGGACAACAAGATCGGAAGAATCGCCGAAGTCCAGGTCCACGGAAAGGAACTCATCTGCATGCTGGACGAAAAGAAGGACTGCGTGCACGTGGGATACGCCTACGCGATTCCCGAAGTATACAGGCTAATGTCAGAGCGAAAGAGATAACCTGTACCTGCAGCACTGCACTGTACCCAATACCCGAATTAATTGCCATGGCTCGAAATTTTCGTGTTATACAATTCTTGTAAGGGAACAGCTGGTTCAATGGGAATATCTATTGAAATCAACGGGGTACCCCCTGGGGGGAGGGGCGGAGCTAGATAATGTCTTTCGAGTCAGGGCAGGTCTCTGGTACAGGTCTTTTGATCAGGTCTTCTCAAGAAAAATGTCTCGTCAAACGTCGAGAAAGTTGCTGCCGCATATCAAAGATGTTTTGAGAATTCCGCCGCAGAACTCTTTTCGTGATAATCATGCAGAAGGAAAAGTCACTCGCTCCTCCAAGGGAGCGGGGCTTGCGAAAAACAGGATACTCCATAGCGGGTTATCCCTTCGCGCTGTTCGGCGTCCCCACGATCATCCACTCCAAGCAGGTTGAGCTGAAAGGAGACGTATGGCAGGAAAAGGATTCGGACTGCGGCGGCCTGATGAAACTCGTGAGGATCTGGGTCAACGATCTCCCGGCGGGCTACGAGGTCGTTCTGGGATTGCAGTGCCAAGACTGCAAGTACACGG
>JASHPO010000077.1 GCA_030038075.1 Nitrososphaerales archaeon
GATTGTTCCGATTCCATACTTGCTTTCTAGCGCCGACATTATCGCAAGGGAGACGTAGTTGAGCGTCCCAGATAATTCGCAAATCAACTCTCTCGTTGTCAAATCACGCGCTTCCCTGACATCTCCCGCCCAGCGCTTGAGCCCCAAGCACGTCTTTTGTAGCATCCGCAGATCGTCAGTCCGCGAGCTCTTCTCCACGCACTTTATCAGCTCTTCCAGCGAAGTCACAACGCGCTGCCTTGCCTCCTCAAACTCGGATTTCCTGTCGATTCTCTCTACAAACTCTTCGGGTTTTCTGACCCAAGCGATCATCAGCGCTGCCATATGAGAGCACAAACTCCCGTCCCTAGCCAGAGAGCAGGCGCACCCGCCGGAGATGCGCGGCGACTTTGCACTTCTCTCAAGAGTTATCATGGGTTTAAAGAACTGTGAATCACCTTTTTTTCCCGTTTCATCAAGCTTCCCCGAGAGCGTGTTTTTCCAAAACTTTTTGTCCGAGACTCTGTCCTGCGAATAGTCCTGCAATCCCGCGCCGTACACCGCGGCGCCGCACAAGCTTCTCACGTTGTATTCGGTCAGGTTTCGGAGCACGATGCCCGCGCGAGAGAGCGGATCACTTTTGACGCCGTCTTCCTGTCCAGAGAGATTACCGTAGAGAACTACCTGTTCCAGGCTGTCGACATTTTTGATCAAAATGTTGGTGCGTCTGGAAATTTCACCGGACGATGACATGTGCTTGTTTTGCCAAAGTCACCGCACGGAAAAATATCTTTCGAAGTCTTTCTACTTCTAGTACTTGGGTCGATTTTCAATTTGTCAAACCCCTGAGTCTCTCTTCAAGCTCGGAATCAGACAAATCTGCGAATGGTTTATTCTTTAGATAGTCGTAGCGCTCCCTTGCCAGTTTTTGAAATTGTTTTTCGTTTATCTGCCCTTTCGCAAACTTCTCCTTGAGAGTAGTAATCGGTTCGGTATGCGTCTCGGAGACGTAGACTTTGCCTTGTTGTTGTCAACCGGAGTAGGTCGCGCGGCTGCGTTCTTGCGTGACAGCTCCAGTATCTTGAGGCATGCATCGCTGAGTTCCTTGTACCGATTTTTCACCTGATCCATCGACGCATCTGGAGAAAGACCCAGAATTGCGTAGTACTCCTCGCTGTTATCATCCATTCAATTTCCCACGTCTATTTATCAGCCAATTTTACTCCGGTCAACTGCAAATGCTATCATAACGTACCTGCTACCCGCATTCGTTCTTACTTTGGAAAAAACCCTGAGTTTGAAATTCGCAAACCAAGTATTCATCATCACTCCTAAAGTCCGACCCCAAGCCTTTTCCGGCAATCGCCAGTACGCTCTCTAAACTCATATTGAAACTCATGCCAAACATGACTCTCGCCATCCCTGAAGAGTTGCACAAGAAAATGAAGCGACACTCCGAGCTGAAATGTAGTGATATCGCACGCCAGGCCTTCGAAAGATCAACGAAATCGAGTTGATGGACAAGGTGCTTGAGAAGAGCGAACCCACCGAAGAGGGCGCCGAAAAAATCAGTCGCGCAACTAATGCGAGAGTTAGAATAAGGATTCGGCGAGATTGAGGCTCGTAGTCAACTCCGACCGGCTCATCGCTATACTCATAAAGAAAAGTCCAATCTACTAAACGTACGAAGCACAGAGACGATGGGTATCGTCAAACATCCAAACACATTTGACGAATCCAGCTAAACTCGTTTCAACATTTCAAAGATGATTTCGGATTTCTCGGCAGCGCCCTTTTGGGGCCTATTTTATAACTGAGAACTATCGCTCGCTTCCATGAGCTACGCCCACATTAACGATCCACGGAAACGGCAAGCCGCTCATCCGCTTACAAACACGGAAATGCTCGTGAGGTATTCCGGGTTGTTGACATCTCCCTGCGTGAGATAAATCGTATAGACGCCGGCCCCGTCGATCTGGACAAAATTGGCAAGAGAAAACTGAATCTCGATCGCGTCCGAGTTGATCGCCCAAGTTGTTGCCCCGACTGTTATTCCTTGGGTGAATTTCTCACAACTGGAAAATATGTTGTCGCACGGCGCGACGACTCCACCAACGAAAGAGCCTTGATCGTACGGACCGTCGTAGGCTTGATTTAGAGTGCTAGGCGACAGCGAGGTCGGAGTCGAATCGTAGAATATCTGCACAGAAGTCGGATCGAGAGTTTGGGAGGTGTTTCCTTCCAACGTGATCGAGTCGCCCTGAGCTATCGGAGTATTCAGCGTAGCTAGATACGTCTCAAAATCCTGAACCAAGTAGACATACGAAGAACTGTATGCGATCCCGATTGAAACCCTGTTGTGATACGGATTGAGGATGTTGTCCCTGTGCCCATTGTTGCAACAGGCCGAGTCGTTGTTCATCATCTGCCACTCGAGATCTCCCAAAACTCTCTCCACACTCTGAGTCGAAGTGAAAGCCGGAAAGCCGGAATACTCGAAGGCGATGTTTTCCTCGACAAAGCCCACACCATTCAACAGGGAATACCGCATGTACGGCTTGTAACCCTGAGTGTCCCAGTGACTGAAGTAGTCGTTCTGTAGCATCGAGTCTGCATGTTGCTGTCCCGAAGGAATCGGACTCAGTGTGACAGGTGCCAGTCCCTCACTCGTCCTGTTCTCGTTTATGATCCCTAAAGTATAGTTAAGCAGGGCCTCGTAATTCGACGGGTATGTAATATCGAGATTGGAAAGCGTGGCGTTTCCTGAATCGCCATTGAGAGACTGCACGAAAGTGGAAGTCGACTCCTTCGGCCCGAGCAGATTCTGCAGTGTAGAGCTTGAAATTAGCAGCAAAACAACGACTGCTACTAATATTACGCCAATCACAGCAGCAAAGCCAGACGCTTTGCTCCTCTTTTGTTCCATCGCGCAAGCGACAATAATTCCTTCAAGCTGATATTAGTGTTAGGGAGTCGCAATTGGTATCGCATGAATTCGTTTTATAGAGAACTGATCTAGCTCTAGAAAAATGCAACACGTCACGATCCACAAGGCAACGAGAAAAGATTTGCGGGCATTCCTCAAGTTACTTTCTGGTCTCGCAAACTTTGAGCATCTAGATCCGCCGGACGCGGCGGGAAGACGCAGGATAATCAAGGACATTTTTGAAAAGAAAAGAGGAACCGTTCTTCTCGCATTCGCTGGAAAGATTCCAGTAGGGTACGCATTATACTTCTTCACTTACTCTACATTTCTAGCGAGGCCCACACTATATCTCGAAGACATTTTTGTTCTCGAAAGATTTAGAAACAGGGGAATAGGGTACAGTCTTTTTCTAAGATGTGTGGACGAGGCGGCAAGAAACGACTGCGGCCGTCTGGAGTTCTCGGTTCTCACTTGGAACAAAAATGCGATTGACTTTTACGAAAAGCTCGGCGCCAGAAGATTGAGTGATTGGCAATACTACAGGATG
>JASHPO010000078.1 GCA_030038075.1 Nitrososphaerales archaeon
GGCTAATGGAGCATACACAGGAACAGTCTTCGCCCTGACAACGGCTGGAGTACCAATATCATCAACAACTACGCTGCCTTTGACGATCACCTAGAATTCAGTGACTTGAAATGAAAGCACCGAGTTCAAAGTCGTGGCGCCAAAAGGTACCCCTAGCGGGGATCGGCGTGCTAGCAATAGCCGCCGTATTCTTGCTCGTCACACCGATCTTCACATCGGCCGCGGGCCCCTACGTTGATGTCAGTGCTACTGCCACCTACGGAGTACCCTCCGGCTCCATGACGATCTCCGGAGCGGTGGTCCCAAACCCTGGCTCAGGCCAAGAAGTCAACATTGTTGTGAATGCTCCTGACGGCGCATCAGTTGTAGATACAGATGTCGGCTTGGCCAACGCAACGGGTACTTACAGCTTCACGACACCAACAGGAGGAAACCCCAATTGGGTGAACGGAACCTACACTGTTGAAGTCACTTGGGGTACCCTTACCAACGCTTACACAAACACCACAACTGTGGCTTACGGCAAATTCGTAACAAGCACCTCAACTAGCAGCTCAAGTCACTCCACTAGTAGTAGCCCCAGCGGCACGGGTACAACAACAACCATAGTTTCACAGATAACAACAACTATAGTTTCAGCAGTAACGACAACCATCGTTAGCGGGTCAGGAGTAGGAACAACCATCATTAGCGGAACAACCATTACAACAATCGTTAGCTCTGGAGCGCCAACAACAATTATGACGACAATCACGTCAAGCTCTAGCGCAGGTTTAGCCGAAGCCCTTGGCGCGGTAGGGATTGTAATAGCAGTCATCGCCGGCGCACTAGCTGCAATGGCTCTACGCAAGAAGTAAATACCATCAGCGAAATGGCTACTGCCATTTCGTCTCTCCCTTTTTCTTTTATACTCTATTGCCTTTGTAACTCCTTCACCAATTTGTCAGATAGAAAAGACATAATAGATATTCAACGCTATGTGGCCTTATTAACGGAGTGAAACTGCAACTTGAAGAAGATAATCATTCCAATAGCACTGGCACTTTCTGTGGTTTTGGTCTTGGGATCTACAATGATGGTCTCAGCGCAGAGCGTTGATGTTGACATCAGCGTTTCGCTTACAGCCAATACGATAACGATTAGCGGATATGTGGTACCGAATCCAGGTTCTGGAGCCGAGGTCAACGTTTACGTAGACAATCCAAGCGGATCACCCGTATTGCAAACAGTTGTCGATGTAAACGGCACTAACGGAGCATACTCTTACACGAGTCCAGTCGGAGGCAGCGGAAGTTGGACCAGCGGGACTTACACAGCGTACGCGGTAACGGGAACCCTGAGCCAGAGCTATCAGAACAGCACCACATTCCAATACGGAGCGACAACGACGAGCACTTCGACAACAACTACAACTAGCACCAGTTCTACGAGCACTGTCTCGACAACCACTGTCACGACGACGGCCAGCACGACAGTGACGGTCAGCACCGCCACGACTCTAACTCAACCCACAACAGTCACACAGCCAACGACAGTCACTAGCTCGGCGACACTCGTATCAACTTCAACTGTGACAGGTCCAACCGTGACCAGCACAAAAACAACCTCCAGTACGACTTGGCTAGCAGTCGGGGTCGGGGGAATAGTTGCTGCGGTTATCCTTGGCGGTCTCGCTGCCATGATGGCCATGCGCAAGAAGTTGTAAGATAATCTTATGGAATGAAGTGGGAAAATTCATTCCACTTTCCACCTTTTTCTCTCCGTTTAACGGATCACTGATTCGCGCATTTCAAAAGCAACGTTTCAAAGAGTCTGCCTTTGCCAAAGATGACTGGAAATAATTTACATACCTCCTGCACAAATTCTCTGCGAGTATGCCAGGCATCCTGTCGAGTGCCTGAGAGTACTGCAAAGAAGGACATCAGAACTTTGCCTAGATCAAAGTCCGTTTCCACGGCTACCGCGGCTACGTTGATAGCGACTATCGTAATTATCGTTCTGGTCGGGACGTATGCCGGTATCAGCTTCACGAGCAAAAACAATGACACTTCCATAACGTGCAGCGAGAGCCTCGCGACTTTTACGATCATCCAGTATGGCAATACAACCAGTCTAACTCATCCGATACCTGCAGAACCGTGTGAGCATCAGATTTCTCTGGTCGGCTTCTCCTTGACTAGCACAGGTTCCCTCGTCGGCAACATTACGGTCGATTCGCATTCTCTCCTGACCGGTCTCATTCTTTATGTCAACGGAACCTATGAATTGTCAAACCCTATGGGCCCCGACCACGAGACATCTTACTCAATACAATTCATCACTGTGCTGAGCAACGCGACGCTACCCATAGTGAGCGGAGGCAGTTACACGATTGAGTTCGTGGCTCTGTTCAAGGATGGAACAGCGGCAACTGCTACGACTACAATTAATGCCTCTGCGTGAAACAAAAATCATCCTGCCTAACTTTATGGCAAACATTCGTAAGATCTAGTTTCGCGTTACATAGCTTTAAAATAATCCGAGCAGCAAAGCTCTACGGGAGTCGTGAAACTAACTGTCAATCAAATTGCGGCAATCGTGATAGTGGTCATGATCGTTGCTGTTGTGCTCGCCGGATATTTCATAGGACAGAAACCACAGCAAGCGCAATTGTCTGCAACTTCGACGCCGACCGGAACAGCCACGATCTACAATCTCCCCTCATCCGAGCGGCTGTATGATATCCTGTTCAACCAGACCTTTTTCTGTCCACAAGGGCCAGGTTTCTACGGGGAGATCGCAATTCCCTGGGCTGTAACTTTGGGTAACAATTTGACCATAACGGAGCCGTCTGGCGCCATAGTAGGAACCGCTGTTGCCGCGACATCCAACCTGCGTTATTCTTTAATTGCATTTTCGGTTCCCGACGGCACGTACAATTTCACGGTATATCCAAGCGGGTTCAACATCCAGTCAGGATCGATCACTGTAAATGGCGAAGACGTGGCCGTGCAGCTTCACTACGTCGTATCAAGTTGTCAGCCCGAAACGACGACAGGTTAAGCGGAACGTAATTCAGTCTATACGAATCGCATCTCTGAATATCGCTGGGCGATATAGAGCGTATTATGTACCTTGAATCCTTGGCAGATTACATAGCCTCCAAAGTCCAATCGCTCTTGATCGCCAAGATTGTTTAGATTCTCCACTGTCACAAGGGTACTGAATAGTGAAATGATGTCCAGCAATAACTCGCCGTCGAGACAATTCAATATCATGCAATGCGTTTTCTGCGAGTTCGTGAGGAACGCAACACAAACCGAAGAGTTGGAACAGAAGGACGAAGAGATGTACGCAAGGCATCTCTGTGAAGCTCACGGCTTGATCAGGTAGTCTTTGGCTATTTTTCGGAGCTTTCGCCATTAGGCCAAGCCAAAATCTCGGGACGATTTAGGATTCTTCTAGGAAAAAGTACTAAAATGGCCCTTCTACATCCTCGCTCGACTAACCATTGGGGAAAGGAACGTTTGTCCTAGCGGCGATACTCATCGTAGCAGGAGTCGCACTCATAGTCTATCAAGATCCGCAGTTTCGTTTCGTTTACAATACGTTTGTTTCCAGCTCATCTTCGAGCACTTCCTCCACAGTAAGGTTCACTTCGGGGGGAAGCTCTACGTCTCCCCAATCAATCTCAACGTCCTACAGTGTGTTGGACATCGTAGAAAGTCTCGTTGGAGCGGGACTTGTAGGAATCGGCCTCGTAGTCTTTGGAATTCAGATTTTTGCCCTTTCTAAACTGAATCCTTTATCGGATTGAACAAAATGCAGCTCAACATACCGGAATCTCCAGCGATAGAGGCCGTAGACCTTGAAAAGAAATACGGTTCGGGCGAAAGCGAGCAGTATGCCCTAAAGAAAGTAAACTTTAGGGTAGCAAAAGGAGATTTCGTCTCTATAATCGGTCCTTCCGGTTCCGGAAAGAGCACTCTGCTGAACATGATGGGAGCTCTGGACAGACCTACAAATGGAAAGATATTCCTCGATGGGACGGACATTTCAACGTTACCCAGCTCTCAGCTTGCAAAAATTCGAAACAAGAAAATCGGGTTCGTATTCCAGTCGTTCAACCTGCTCAACAGGATCTCGGTGAAAGACAACATCGAACTTCCACTTGCGATTTCAGGAACCCCCGAGAAACAAAGGAGAAAGATCTCGACGCGTCTTTTGGGTCAGTTCGGTATAGCTTCCAAATCTGAGAACAAACCGAACCAGCTCAGCGGAGGAGAACAGCAGAGGGTTGCAGTCGCAAGAGCGCTCGCCAACGACCCGCCCATAATTCTCGCGGACGAGCCCACGGGAAACTTGGACACGACTAACGCTGAGATAGTTATGGAAATACTGGAAAACCTCCACGAACAAACCGGAAAGACCATAGTCATTATCACACACAATATCGAGCTCTCAAAGCGAACGAGAAGTGTCATTGTGATCAGAGACGGCCAGATAGACGAGGTAAGAGAGAACTAATGCAACTAAGGAAGATAGCTGCTATCGGGGCGCTGTTTCTCGTAGTAGCAATGTCGACTCTCTCGACGGCTGGCGTGATTAACCTTAGGGAAAGCTCCGCGAGCGACGTTAATGGATTCAACGTGATCAACGCGATTTGGGGCACGACGAGCGCGCCGATAAGCGCCGCACCGGGAGACAGGGGCGACACACTGACGCTCACCCTACAGTATGTTTTTTCTGCAACAGCCGAGACCATACAGGGATACCTCGAGCTCCCCAGCGGGTTTTCGCTATACAACGGTTCAACCACCGCATTCGCTTCAACCACCGGAACATACCCAACGGGCTCCATGATCACGATGAGTTTTCAGGTCTACATTTCATCAACTCTTTCACTCGGCTCGTACGTGATTCCTCTCGATCTATCTTGGACTGCCGCGGGCTATGGTTATCTCCTGAACGATACCGTTCCAGTCACTGTTCAGGTAGAAGGAAGACCGCAACTTTACTTCAGCTCGTCTGACGTTTCGCTCTCGCCGGGGTTAGTCAATCAAATTCCCATTTTAATAAGCGATAACGGCTCGGGAGCTGCTTCAAGCATATTTGTGACCGCTACCTCGCAGGTCGGGGGCATCCTGAACACGATTCCCGAGATTCAAAACTTGGTTGCGGGCGGGGTAAGCGGAACAACTCTTCAGGTCTACGTCCCAGTTTCTGCCGCGGGCAGCGTGTTATCAATTTCTCTCACTGCTTCTTACAAGGACCCGTACGGCAACAGCGAGACAGCCTCGCAGACTATCAACAGCTACGTCTCAACAGTGAGCCAGCCGAAGCTATCTGCCTCGACAAGTGTCGAGTCTCTCACACCCGGCCAGACCAACAATGTGATGATCACAATAACGAACGGTGGCTCGATTGCGCTGTCGGAGATCTCGACGACAATAGCGTTTTCGCCATCATCAATAACACTTCTTGGCTCATCGCCGTACATCCCGATTCTGGACGCAGGCTCTTCGGTGACCGAAGACCTCAGCCTATACATTCCTTCGACTGTTTCAAGCTCGGCTGTTTCTGTAACAATTGCTTCCTCATTTCTTGAACCAGACGGTACCACAGGGACTGCCTCGCAGACTCTGGGCTTTTACACGACGGCGTACGTAACTACATCATACAACACGACTGTCGCAGTCGTGCCGATTAACACGAACGTCACGGCAGGGCAAGAATCTAAGGTTACGTTCCAGCTCGAAAACACTGGGACTGCGGCGGTTTACACACCGACTATTGCCCTAACGGTTTCTTCTCCTCTGATCATAGTCACAAACTCTAGTTTCACGTTTCAACAAGTCCTCTCCACAAAGGCTTCCGCACTTTACGAGGCAACGCTCACTGCATCACCCTCCTCAACTATAGGAACATACTCCGGTATGATAACAGTCACTTACACCGACCAGGACGGAAACTCCCATTCGCAGAGTTTGACAATGGGTTTCATTCTGTCTGGCACGATAACCCTGACAGCAGAAAGCGAGTCAGTGACCCAGAGCAGCAGGTCTCTCGCGATAAGCGGGACGATACTGAATGAAGGAACCGCTTCGGCCTATTATGCGAGTGCCGTTGCATGCGTCGTGCAAAGCAATGCGACCGCTGTGAGCAGGTCTATAACAACCTTCACCGGCCTCCCGGCGGTAAACACTACAACTGTGTCAGGCACCAGATCGATTTCTTTGACTACAACAAGGTCCATAACAGGTTTCACGGGTTCCTTCACCGGTCCCGGCGGCGTCGGACCCGGTGGGACGACCTCAACCGGCGCAACCCCGGCTTCCTGTCCCAGCACCGCTACATCATCATACATTGGTGAAATAGACCCGAACTCTCCGATCGCTTTTACTGCGAGCGCGACTTTCACTCCCACGAACACATCTTCGAGCGCCACAGTCGTCGTGGTAATTACTTACCAGAACACATTCGGAGTGAGCGCATCGACCCCGATAGACAAGACCGTCACTCTGACAGCCGCCGCGACCACCACAGCAATCGTATCTCCAACCGGCGGCTCACAGGACTCGAACTCACACGAATACGTAAAGGTAGCGCTCTACGGCGTAGTCGCTGCCGTAATTGTCGCCACCATAGCAGGTGGTATCTACGTGCGTCGCAACAATGCCAAAGTGGCTCCCAGCGAACAAAAAGTGGTCTAGTCTTGCGCGCCAAGGACCAGCTGAAACTCGCATTTAGAGCGATGACCGACAGAAAACTCAGGACGACACTCACGATTATTGGCATCGTAATTGGCCCCGCCACTATAGTCTCGCTTGTCGCAGCAACGCAGGGCTACAGCAACGCTTCAGCGGCCCAGTTTGACAAGCTGGGCGCGACTACCCTGTTCCTGAGCCCGTCGGGACGTGACTTTTCATTCACGTCGAGCAACGTACCTGAAATCTCAAATCTCTCAGGTGTCGCTAGCGTAGTACCGTACCAGGAGCTGTCAGGGAGAATCACCCAAGGAGAAGCGACGGTTTCCGTAGAAATTATCGCAGTAAACCTGACTCTGCTTTACAGCGTCTTTCCGAGCCTCTCTCTTCTGAACGGTACACTGCCGGAGAGTACTGATCTTAACGGCGCGGTTATCGGCTATTCCGTTGCGTACCCTGACCTGAGTGGAGCGACAAACGCCACGGTCGGACAGGTACTTGCAGTATCAGACGTAGGTGGTGGCGGTTCTACTATCACTTTCACTGGGGGACCGGGAGGCAGCCCGTCGTCTTCGTCAACAACGACTTCAAAATCCTTCATAGTCGACGGAATATACAACTCCTTCGGGCAGGGGTTCACGATCGACCCGGACACTACGATCTTTATCCCGTTATCTTCTGGCGAGGTATTGCTTCATAGCGATACGTACAGCGGGGTAATGGTGGTTGCAACCAGCGTGAACGCCGTAACTGACGTTACAGCTGAGCTGACGAGTCTGTTCGGGGAAGACGTGAGAACTACAACCGTGAGCTCGATACTCTCTTCGATACAATCGGTGACCTCGTCAACTGGAACGCTCCTAGCTTCTATAGGTAGCATCTCGGTCTTGGTTGCCTTCATCGCAATAATGACAACCGAGTTCACCTCAGTCATGGAAAGAACAAAGGAAATCGGGATTTTGAAGGCTCTTGGGGCGAATGCGAGGACGATAATGCTGAACTTCATTTCAGAGTCGCTGGTCGTTGGATTTCTCGGAGGTGTTATTGGAGCGGGGATCGGCGCCGGCCTCTCCTTCTTCATCATCGGATATTTGCAGGGCGATTCATCACTCTCCTCGCTGACTAAGGGATTGACAGGTGGAACGCCGACAGGGGCAGCGGCTCACAGTGCAGGTGGAGCGGGAGGAAGCTTTGTCTCATCCACACCAAGCTCCACAGCTTCGACGGTTGCAATAACTCCAGCTCTTACGCCCGAACTCATACTGCTGGCCATAGGTCTTGCTACAGTCGTGGGCGTTCTTGCAGGGATATTGCCAGCTTGGAGAGCGTCAAGACTTACTCCGGTTGAAGCGTTACGTGCGTCCTAAAAAATCCACAACAGTTTCGCATTTCAGGGCGATATTATTATTGAGCTCGAAATGATGACTCGGCTCACTCATGGACGCATTCGAGCGACTCCTCTGGTGGCTGTTTGCAGGGAGCACCGGCGCTTTCACAAGGTTGCAAGTGCTCAAGGCGATCAAGGAACAGCCGAGAAACGCCCAGCAGTTGTCGCAGCTTCTTCATCTCGATTACACTACGGTGAGGCACCATTTGGGCGTTTTGGAGAAGAACCATCTAGTTCAGACAGAAGGGGATCGGTACGGCAAGCTGTACTTCCTATCGGAGGTCATGGAAGCAAACTGGCTGAAGCTCGAAGAAATCGTGAGTAAAACTCGGGGAACAAAAAATGAGCGAAGTAAATTCTAAACCTGCAGGAAAGGGTCCAAGCAAATTGTGGGTGCCGGTAGTGCTGCTACTCGGCGCCATTTCGGGAGTGCTACTTTACCTTTGGTCGATAACAAACGCGTACTATAATTTTGGAATCGGCTCACATCCTTTTCCGCCCGGGTTTGGGCCTCAGACTTTGGGCGAACTACACATAATCCTCTCGACGGTCAGTGTCTCGCTCCTCATCGCCTTGATCGTTTTGTATGCAAGAACCTATATTCAGACAAAAGCAGATTTCATGTTTGGACTACTGGTCGTTCTGTTCGCGCTACTACTGCAATCGCTTCTCACATTCCCAGTGATACTCGGACTGGCAGAACATGTGCCAATTCTCCCCCAGTTTACATCGGACTGGGCGGATATATTCACAATAATCGCTTACACGGTTTTTCTCTATCTCAGTTTGGAATGAGGACGATACTGCCTGGAATCTAGTTAGGGCTTTCTTGAATCATATTCCAGTTGACCGATTACTTGAAATGTCAGCGGATTTCGAAGCAAAAGAATTTGATCTTGGAAGAACATTCGTGAGACTTGTCAGAGTTGGAAATCTGATTCAAGCATTCTTCAGCAACAAGCTTGAAGCAAAATTCTCTACGATTCGTCGGCTATAAGGTCTAAAAAGACCGAAGACGATTTCAAGAGTGCTCAATCATGAGCTTGAGTAAAAGGAAGAAACGAGAGTTACAGGCTCTTGCAGACGCCTTCGGCGATGCGCTTGATCTAGTGAAGCATAACGAAGCGCAACGAGAAATGAAACCTACTCTTCGCAACACAAAGCCGCAAAAGAGACGATGATTCCAATCTATCGATATTTCGTTCCACCAAATCACTAAAAATGTATCCGGAATCCATCGGAAGAATCTACTAGTAAGGATTCTGGCGCGAAATTCCTAAAGGGTATAATTCCCTGAGAATAACTTTTGCCTTGATCTAAACTTTGTCTTTCGACACTGATACGCAATCAAAAATGGACGAAATGATGGAAACCGAAAAGATCGAGGCAATAATGCGAGCTGCCAGACCGCAAGTCTCCGTAATCGGAGTCGGAGGGGCAGGTTGTAACATTGTTTCGTGGGTAAAGGAGAAGAGGGGCGGAGTGTCTGGAGCGAAACTCATCGCTGCAAACACGGACGCAACGCACCTTAACATAATCAAAGCCGACAGGAGAATTCTCTTGGGCGAGAAGACCACCAAAGGTATGGGTGCCGGTGGTTATCCGCAGCGTGGTGAGCAGGCAGCGAGGGAGTCTCTGGAGCAAATCAGGAAGGATACTGTTGGCTCGAACATCATCTACGTCGCAACTGGTCTGGGAGGAGGAACCGGAACTGGAGCTTCGTGGGTTATCGCAAACAGCTTGAAAACAACCGGTGCGTTGATGATCGGAGTTGTAACTCTACCATTCGCGGTGGAGAGATTCCGTTATAACAATGCAAAGGAAGGACTACAGCGACTTCGCACACAGTGCGACACAGTGGTCGTTATCGACAACAACCGCCTAGCAAAGGTTGCAGGTGATCTTCCGTTGAAGGAGGCGCTCGGTGTTGCAAACGAACTCGTTGGTGAATTCGTAAAGGGGATCACTGAAACAATCACCACAGCCAGTCTGATCAACATCGACTTTGCAGACCTTAGGGCGATCATGGAGAAGAGAGGCATCGCAGCTATCGGCGTTGGAGAAGCAACCGGCGAAGACAGAGTTGAGAGAGCAACTCAGGCAGCTCTTGACGCTCAGCTCCTGGACATCAAAGATTCGACCAAAGCATTCGGCGTCCTGATCCATGTAGCTGGAGGAGAGGACATCACCTTGGACGAAGTTACTCAAGCAGGAGAGATGGTCACGAGGTCTCTACCACAAAAAGCACGCGTAGTCTGGGGAGCCAGAGTCGAACCCGCACTTCAAGGCAAGGTTCGCGTCATGGTAGTGTTGACTGGAATCGAAAGCACATTCTTGTCGACACAGCAAAAGGGACTCGCAGGCCTTCTGAAGTCTCAATAAACTAGGCTGGGGAATAATTCCCCTCCCTACCCACTTTTTGCTACAAAATATCGCATCCTGAGGAACCGAAAATTATCACAATACCACTCATGCGGAGGCCAATGAGAACAAAAGAGTCACTTTCCACCTTAAATCTCAATAATCTATAGAGATGCACTTGCAGGGCCAGATTATCTCTCAAATGCGTCTCACATTGGCCCAGCGCTCGTGAGAGGATTAGCGGTTGCAAAATAAGCAATTTAATATAATGAACATGCGATATATCGACTCCGTAATCCAGATACTCGCATGACCCTAGACCCTGCACAAACTGAAAGGCCTGACAGCTCAGAACCCTTACCGAAGGTTTTACCAGAATCGTCCGTTATCGCGGGCGGGAATGACCGATTCGATCGAAGATCCAGACTAGAAACTTTCTTCGACGTTCTGTGTACCATCGGCTCGGGCATTGAAAAACCCACGCACATCATGTACAACGCAAATCTTTCTTGGACGGTCATGCAGCTCTACACTGAAAGTCTGATCAGAAAGGAACTCGTTGTGTTCGAGGAAAGCGAGGGCAAAAAGCGCTACCGCCTAACTGGAAAGGGAAAGCAGGTCATGGATCAATATCTTTCCATCAAGGAAGATCTCGATATAATTTCAGAAAAACACAGGTGAACTGATTGTCAGAAGAATATTTTGCCGCAGTACGACTGCGAAGATCTGTGCTCGAATTGAAAATTGAAATATTGCGCGCCATCGCCGAAGGCGCGACAAAGCAATCGCAAGTCATCCAGAGATCAAATATTTCGTGGTCTATGGCTCAGAACTTTATCAAAAGATTGGAGTCCCAGGGCCTCATCGAATCGAAAAGGACAGGAGGAAGAAAGACTTTCGATATAACCGAGAGAGGGAAAAGGGTACTGAACTCGTACCTGTCGATGATCAGGGAGCTCGAATTGGATATTCCAATCGCGCAAACGCTGAAGAATTGATTGTAGCAGTTACTATTAGCGAACGAGAGAGTTTCAGTACATTTTCCTTAAATAACATCAAGGCATTCCCGTTCCGATGCTCCTTCGGAGAACGAGATTCTTTGCCGTTCTCGTAATCCTGCTTCTAGTCCCAGTTACGAGTCTAACCCTAAGTTCAGCGTTCAGTCCCCCCGCGCAAACTGAGGATTCATCCACTACCCCCACAATCAATTCCAACGGAATGGTCAGTATTCCGCTCGCGCTTCCGCCGGTAATATCCCAGTCTGTTTCTCTAGGCGCGGCGAACCCTTCCACACCGGTGTCTTTGGGTTTTGTTCTCCCACCGAAAGACGAGACCGGTCTCCAGCAGTACATCCAGGATATCAGCTCAACTTCCTCGAAAGAATATCGTGACTTTTTGACGACGCAACAGTACGCCGAACAATTCGGTCCTTCAGCCGAGGAGGCCAGCGCTTTGCTCTCCTTCCTTTCGTCGAAGGGTCTCTCCGCCTCTCTTGATGAATCAAATCCCGACTTGGTTGTAGCAAGTGGGACAGCTTCCGCCGCTGAGAAGGCTCTTGATGTCTCTATCCAGTCCTTCGAACTGGGAGGAACGAGCTTTTACTCCGCGACCTCTGACCTTCAACTCCCAAGCGAGTTTTCAAATATTCAAAACGTATTTGGCCTGACCGATTATTCTTCTAATATCAACGTCGCTGCAACTCCCATGTACGAGGTTTTGGGAGCCATAAACTCGACCCAGGCCACTACCTCTAACTCTGTTTATTACTCTCCTTCCGAGATTGCCGAGATTTACAACTCTAGCTCGCTTCTCAATGCCGGATACACCGGTCAGGGAGTCACCATCGGAATCATTGACGCCTTTGGGGACCCATACATCCAGCAGGAACTCGATAATTTCAGCTCCGAGTTCAACCTTCCCCAGACAACCGTAAACGTGATCTGCGTTGACGGGCCGTGCGATTACGCGGAGGGCATCGCACAGGGTTGGAACACCGAGATCGCTTTGGATGTAGAGTGGTCGCATGCGATGGCACCGAAAGCCGCTATAAATCTCTACATCGCGTCGAACGACACCTTCCCACTTTACGACGCAGTCCAAGAGGCGGTCAATTCTGGCGCAAACTCCATAATTTCGATGAGCTGGGGCTCGCCGGAGAATTCCTTTGGACAATCGGGCGCAGTAGTTCCGGTTTTCGGTGAAAATTATCCTTGGTTGGATCAAGTGTTGCAGCAGGCAGCCGCTGAGGGAATAACCGCCTTTGCGGCCTCCGGCGATTGGGGAGCTTATGATCAGGCTGAGGGAGAAACCTCGCCGTATGGCGGGGCGATATATCCGTCTACCGATCCCTACGTGACAGCTGTCGGCGGCACTTCGCTTTACATGAACGCGACGGGTGGATATCTTCAATTTCCATATTCAAATGCAACCGGCGGCTACGGGTCGGAAACTGCGTGGAGCTGGAGCGATTACTTTGGCGATGCGACTGGAGGCGGATACAGCACATTTTTCGGAACGCCGCAGTGGCAGTCTGGTCCAGGGCTTTCTAGCGGTGGACGAGGAGTTCCGGATGTTGCGTGGGACGCTGATCCGCAGACCGGAGTTATTGTGAGCATTGCCAACCCCACGGGCGTTGGCTATACTTACTATGTAATAGGCGGCACTAGCGTCGGATCCCCAAGCTGGGCAGGGTCGCTTGCGCTGTTAGACCAGAAAGCCGGCGGAAAGCTGGGATTCATCGACCCAACTCTCTATTCAATATTGAACAATCCGACCGAGTATGCAAAGGCGTTTCATGACGTAACGGTGGGTAACAATGATCCAAACTCTGCGGGACCAGGCTGGAATCCGCTTACCGGAATGGGTTCGCCAAACTTGGGTGAGTTGGCAAACTACCTCGCCCCGACAGGATCGCTCGGCATTTCTGTTTCAACGCAGCTCTCCGGATCGCTGACGGCGAGCTATTCCTACGGTACGTCCATCCAATTCACTGCCACCGTGACCAGCAGTTCGTCAACCGTGACTAGCGGAACCGTCTCGGCCAGCATCGTAGGTCCAAGCGGTCAGCAGATTGCAACAAACATTCCATTCAGTTACAACGCAGGAACCTGGATCGGATCGTATACGATAAAAGCGACCGATCCTCCAGGCGTCTGGACGGCCGAGGTTTCTGCAAAAAGCGGGACTTCCTCCGGAGTAGGATTCACGACGTTCTCGGTAGGGGATGGCGTGACGCTGTTTCTTCCCTACTACAACTTTACTACACAGACCAGCGCTGCCGTGTTCCTGCTAACAGGGGAGACCATCAATGTTTCGGCCGCGGTAACTTTCCCGGGAGGTCAGTGTTGCGTTTCCGGCGGCAGTTACACGGCGACCTTCACTCTAGGCGGCCCGTCCGGAAAGATCGAAGGCCAAATACCCCTCATCTACAACGGATCAGATCAGCTCTGGCAAGGCAGCTTCCCCATACCATACTCCGCAGATCAGGGAGCTTGGACGCTTACCGTTAGTGGGACTGATTCAAACGGGAATTCTGGTAGCGCGTACTCTTGGCTGAACGTCGGATTGAACGTTTTACTCACGACAGACTCTCCAGACTACGTTCTGGGAGACACGGTCACGATACTCGCAGCCCCAGAGTATCCGGATGGATCGATCTCGGCGTTGGGAACATTCAACGCGGCTGTCACCGACGGTTCGAAGATCATTGCCGAAGTTCCCTTAACATTCAACTGGGTCTACGGGCTGTGGATCGGAACACTGACGCTCGGTACATTAGATCCCGTAGGTTTTTACGAGGTCACCGTCAGCGGGAATGACGGAGCCGGAAACTATGGAAGTTTTGGGACTGTCTTCCGAGTAGCGCCGTACAATCTCGCGGGTAGTGTAACGCTTCCAAGCAAGGAGATTTCTATAAGCGGAGGTAGCGAGCCGACCGTCACCGCCAAGATCGCGTATCCCAACGGGACCTTGATGAAAACTGGAAGCGTCGAAGCCTTCGTCTCGCTGGACATGAACGGGACATTCTTTCCTGTAAGTCACTCTAGATTGAGCTATCAGGCGTCATTACAATCATTCGTAGGGCCCAACCTGCTCACCAGTACGAGCATCATGACAACGACTCCGGGCGAATATCTTGTTCAGGTGCTTGCATACGATAGCAGCGGCGACTATGCAAACCTCTCCTCCACATTTTTCGTAAATGCGAACCCTCACAGCGCGATTTCGATTACAAGCGATTCGCAGTTCACATCGGCAAATGGCGTGGTAAGTGGATCCGGGACGATATACGCTCCATACATAATAGCAGGTTGGAACACTAGTTCAATCTCGATTTCGAGCGGTGTAACAGCGAGCTACACGCTTCTGAACAATTGGGTGGAAGGCAGCTCTGGTAATGGAATTACGATTAATGGCGGGAGCGCACTCATTGAAAACGACTACGCGCTGTCAAGCAACGGTGACGGGCTTCTCGTGAACAACAGTTCGGGCGCGGTGATTTCTGAAGTGGATGCGAGCGACAATGCTGTAAATGGAATCGTGCTTTCAAATGGGAACGGCCAGGCCGGTGGCGGACTCTTGAACTCGGTAGCCGTAAACAACGGAAATGACGGATTTGTGCTGCAGGACGATTCCTACTACACGATCGCCACAAGCTCGGCAACGAGCGACCAGAATTACGGATTCTACGTGTTCAACTCGGAGAACGTGACAATGGCAGAGGACAACGCCACTTCTGACAATGTAGGCATCTATCTGAGCGGGTCAACCGGAAAGAGTTACGGCGGCGCGGTGATCCTCGAAGGCAACTTAATCGAGAACAATATCGGACTGGAGATAAACGGACTCTACCAGAACATAACTGGCAACCTCACAAACAACTCCCTAGTCGACGTCGAGGGAAACATTCAGCTTGAAAACTACATCGGAACCCTCGCAGCCAACGACTCGATAGTGGGACTCTTAGCAAACACCATCGGCTACAACGACTATGGTGTGATAATTCAAAACTCATTGCCGCTCGCAGTGGACAATGTCATTTCGGAGAACGCGGAGGCAGGCCTCAACATCACGGGGTCGTATACCGGCGACGGGCACTGCCAGGTAGAGTTCACAAATTCAACAACTGTGAATTACGACGCATGCATCGCCATCAACTACGTGACAACAAACGGTGCTGCCGGACTTGCAATGTCTAATTTGAACGGCTCGTTCGTCTATGAGAATGCGGCGGTTGGAAACGCGGCAGATGGTTTTGACTTTACCGGCATGACCGGATCGGTCATATCATCGCTCATCTCCCTGTCCAACGAATACAATGGTGTCACAGTCTCCGACAGCACAAACAGCAGGATCACCGCCAACGAGTTGGGCGGAAACACCAACGGACTCGAGTTAAAGTCTTCTTCGAACAACACGGTCGACCTCAACAACGCGACGCTCAATTTGCAGGACGGAATCTTGCTCTCAGATTCGCAGAGCGATACTGTAAACAACAACGTCGCCATCGAGGACGCGTCTGGCTGCAACGGCCTTGTCTGCTCGGTCGCAGGCGGGATAGAATTGTCCGGGTCGTCGGGAAATGTCGTCTACCTGAACACGCTGACCAACAACACGGCGAGCTCAGGAGGAGTGGGCGCCGGAATTTACATCGACTCCGGTTCGCAGCAAAACATTTTGTTCCAGAACAACGCGACACTAAACTACGCGGGAATCGCAATAGCGACATCTGGCGCGAACAACATCCAGAAAAACAGCCTCTACTCCAACACCTATGGAATCTTTCTTTCCAACGCCCCGAACAATGTGATAGTTGGCAACAGCTTTGGGGCTGACCAGCAGGACCAGTACCCTGATCAACCCTCGGTGACTTTTTCGAACATTCAGAACGGGACCAGCATCTCTGGCATGGCGAATCTCTCGTGGGGAACTTCGGGTCAGGGGATTTCCCTTGAGACTCTGCTGATTGACGGCACGCCGCAGGAAGTCAGCGGTTCAAGCTTCGAGTTGAACTCTACCGCGCTTTCTGATGGAACGCACACGCTTACAATTCAGGTGACAGACACTGGAGGATTGACAGCATCCTCGACTGTAGTGATCACAACTAGCAACCACCGCGGTCTATATGTCCAAGCGCTAGGACCCGGGGGAACGCCACTACCTGGGCTCACCGTGAACGTAATTGGAGGGTCAGGCACACTGAACGCGACTACCGGCTCAGATGGTGCCGCGTTTTTCAGAAACCTTACTGTGGGCGCGTACGTCGCTTCAACCGTGGTAAACGGAACGAAGCACTCTGTTGCGCTAGATTTCACGGGCAACTCGACAGTCACGCTCTACGTTCCGGAACTAGTCACTACGGCGCTTGCTCCGCTCGCGACGGGCGGAAGTATCCCGATAAGACTTTCAGGTAACATCACCGCTTTGGAGATATCAAACCTTTTCCTTGACAATTCGAAGGGCGAACACGAATTGTCCTTTACTGTCAACGGAATAAACGGCACGTTCGCCGAGGTCACCATGACGATTCCGAAGAGCGCGGTTCCGGGGGGCCTCGTGCCAAAGGTCATGGTCAACGGTGAGCCCGCAAAAGTCGCGTCATACACAGAAAACAGTGGAGATTACTATGTGACATTTGGCGCCAACTTGGGTTCGGGGACGAGCGTTTCGATCCAGTTCCTCCACATCGTGAGTTACAACATTGGCATTGCCGTCGTACTGGGTATAGTTGCAGCAATGCTTGCGGGGGGTTTGGTGCTGGCTTTTCGTGGGACGAGGCGCAGCTCATACGTAAGCTACTAGCTTCTCGGAGAGACAACTATGAGCCAAGAGGTTTCCTATAACTGGACTTTTTACCTCCTTGGCGCCACCTTCATCCTCTTGGGTATCGCACTGCTTCTTGTCCCCCTGATTGCGAGATCTGGCTCGCTAAGCGGAATCCGGGTGCCGTGGATAATTCTTTACACGTACAACAAGGGCGGATTCTACTTCGCGACCTCACCGATCCTGATATTGATCTCGCTCGTTAGCTTCGTCGTTCTTGCTCTTCGCCGATGAAAATTTGATTCATTTCGGATTCTCTCTCGCGTGTCAATCCTTATTAATGAATGAACTATTCATTCATTAATAAGACTAATGCCCAGAACTGAAGCTGTGTATCAACAAATTCGACAGGAGCAGCGTCAGAAGATACTGAACGCTGCTAAGGTAGTCTTTGCAAAGAGGGGAAGGTCTGCCACCATGGCCGATGTGGCAAGTGAAGCGGGAGTCAGTCAGGGACTAGCCTACCGCTATTTTGCAAGCAAGAATGAGATCCTGGCAAGCCTTGTGAAGGACACCATGGAATCTGCAGGAGCTTACAATGAAATAATAAAAAAACTCCCTGGTACGCCGGCGGAGCGCCTCGATCAGATAATCACGAGGTTGCTTGAACTGAGGAGAGAGCGACCGGGTTACTATCAACTTGTCTATCAATTGATCGGCGATGAAGAGACGCCGGAAGACCTTCGCGAAATGGTCACAAGGCAAGGCAAGGTCCTTCAGAAGGAGATGAGAAAACTCATCGTCGAGGGCCAAGCCTCGGGGGAAATCGCGGAAGACAACCCCGACCATCTGCTCGAGGCGATCATGGCTTGCATAGAAGGGCTCTGGAGAAGGATGACTTTCTCCGATCCCGAAATATCAGGCGAAAACCTTCCAGATCCAAAGATCATACTCCGAATGCTAAGACCGGATCAAAAGGTGAGAAAGAAATGAAGCGAAAGGGAGTCTGCTATGATGTAGGCCGAGCAATGCTTGGAGGGGATTGGCGCCCAAACTACAATCCAAAAGTTGTGCACCGCGAACTCGAGATCATAAAGAACGACCTTCACTGCAATGCCGTGAGAATATGCGGCCTTGATCTTGAAAGACTGAGAACTTCAGTGGAAGATGCCCTGGAGCAGGGTCTGGAAGTGTGGATGTCGCCGGAGATGTGGGACAGAAACCAGGAGGAAACGCTCGCCTACATTGAGAAGGCTGCCGTGGTGGCAGAGGAACTGCGAAAGCGCTGGCCGGGAAGACTCGTGTTCAGCGTCGGTTCCGAATTAACACTATTCATGAACGACATTGTTGAAGGCAAAAATGTTTTCGAAAGAATGAACAATCCATCGTTCTGGGAAAATGTTAGGACAGGAAAGTACAACGAGCCGCTGAACAATTTCCTAAGACGAGCCAATGATGCTACCAGAGCCGTGTATCACGGTCAAGTCACTTATTTTTCGGTTCCATTTGAAAGAGTCGACTGGAATCTTTTTGATTTTCTAGGAGTGGATCTCTACCGCGATTCTCAGAGAGAAGACATCTACACTAGGACTCTGAAATATCTTGTAGGAACAGGAAAGCCAGTCGTGATAGGAGAATTTGGCTGCTGCACGTATCAGGGAGCGGAGAAACTCGGCGGCACCGGTTTCATGATCTCTTTCGGAATGATGGAAGACGTTATGAATCTCAAAGTTCCAAAACTAGTGTCTGAAATGATCAAAATAGTCCCCAAAATTGACGGACACTACATCCGAGACGAAGGCCTTCAGGCTCGCGATATCGCGGATCAATTGAGTGTTCTGGATTCCGCGGGGGTCGAAGGCGCCTTCGTGCAAACGTTCGTCGTTCCCAACTCTCCATACGTTGAAGATCCCAGGTACGACGGCGATTTGGCTAACTATAGCTTGGTCAAGAGCTTCGCGGAGAAGGAGACTGCCGACGCGATAATCGAACAGACAAGAAAGCAGGCAAAGGAAATTCTTGGAGTTGATGTGAGCGTCGACGTACTCAGAAAATTCAAAGGAGAAGTGGGCAGGCACGGAACGACATATCCTGATATGACGTGGGAGCCCAAAGGATCCTTCAGGGCTGTTGCGAACTATTACTCAAAACACTGAAGGGAGTCAAGTTTCAAGCTTCGAGATATTTCATCGCATACTTGAAAGAGTTGGAAGCTATCGACGGGCTTTTCATGTCAAAAGCAGCTTTCATGCCGCTGAGCCACGTTGTTGCCGCGTACTTGATCAACTGTCCTTTTGTGAGCCCACGGACTTTTTTGTTGTACTGTATCCCCTTTTCCACCTGCCTCCAGATGTCATAGGGAATCCTGTGTTCGCACGCCACTGGGGCGCGCACGACCTCGTACCCCTTTCCAATCACATGGTTTGACATTACGAGATCCTCGTAAAAGTGCAGGTCAGGGGGCGAGCGCCAGTCCCGCAGCGCATCTGTCACGATGATACTTGCGCAGCAAAAGCCACGCCCGTTGTAGGGAATTTTGAAAACAGCCGAGTGGTTGAACCTGCTCACAGTCCAGTCGTGATACCACTGCGGCTTCCAAGGTATCGCCCATCCTTCGAGCCAGCCGGTCTTTTCGTCCCAGTATTTCATCAGGTCCGAGTAATAATTCTGCGGAATGTAAACGTCATCGTCCAGAAACATAAAGCGCTTGGTGGTAACCTGCGAGACAGCCTTTTCTCTCGCCTTGCCCAGCGGCGAGGTTTTGTTTTCGATTATCAAATTGTTTACCGGAACGCTAGCATACAGCCGACTGAGGAGCTCGTCCTCAATCTTTCGATTGGAAACTATGCAAACGTCGATTTTCTCGCTCATCTGTCGCTGACTTCGCTAGAAGGGATGTTGATGTTGCACGTCGCATAACGCGCACAAAAATGGCTAACTGAAGATTTGAACTTTCGACTTCGGAAGAAATTTGATAAAGTCTCAATCTTCTGACCACAAGATTCCGTCATGTCTCTTGACAGTGGACGCAATCAGTGCATCAAGGATATCTCTTTCGGTCGGATCCATCGCTGCTGCTTCTTCAGCATCCAATTTCGTTAGTGGTATGATTTCAACACCGAAATCTCTTAGAAACCTTTTATATTGTTCAGAGGATTTCTTTGCTTTCGAATATCCCCATTCTATCTGAAAATGAGAAATTGAGGAGATGAAAAACTGATCACCCATAACGTAATGATCGAGCACGAGCTTAGAAACCCCAAAAAGCTCTGCATCGCTAAGAAGTGAGGTTTCTAGAAAGATTCTCATTCAAAGCACGTTTGGATCGCTTTAGCTGTTTTCTGATTAAAGGCACATCCTCCATCATGAATGCTTCGATTGTCCTGCGTAAACTTTCTCGATCTTGTCTTCGTGACCGTTCCACTCTCTTTACTACGATCCCATCCTGTGTTTCTTCGAAAAAGACCGAGTCGCCCGGTTTGATGCCTTTCCTTTCGGCCAGGTATTTTGGAATAGTAACCTGGCGCTTTGAGGTAACTTGGTATTGCTTCAAAGTATACTTTCTTACAGTAGGAAAAATATAGGCATTTCGATTATCTCCAAAAGCTGTCAGAGAGTTCAAAGCGACTACGGGAATGTACATGTGTGAGCAGGAGACATAGGCCCCATTTTCCGTTTAGCTCTGCGGAACATCAAGGAAGCAATAGAGCTCTACTTGGAACAGAGGAATAGGAAGTATAACAGCAATTTAAAAAAATCGAGCTCTATAGGCAGCAGTCACTTAAATACAGCCTCCACCGCTAACGTCGTACCCTTGTACCTCGTCACTACAAAAGACCTGAATTCGGTCTCGCTGTCCTGTCGTTTCGTCACATGCAATATTTGCATGAAATCAATTGTTTCAATGGAAATAATCAATGAAAACAATAGGAGACCCCCTGGGGGGAGGGGCGGAGCTAGATAATGTCTTTCGAGTCAGGGCAGGTCTCTGGTACAGGTCTTCTCAAGAAAAATGTCTCGTCAAACGTCGAGAAAGTTGCTGCCGCATATCAAAGATGTTTTGAGAATTTCCTGAAGAGACGACGAGATTTGCCAAAAATTCTCTCCGGAAAAGACATTGCCCCGCTGGTTCGAAAGGTGGCAGAGGCCGACTCGGGCGAGCAGGAGCAGCCCGCCGGTTACGACGTTACG
>JASHPO010000079.1 GCA_030038075.1 Nitrososphaerales archaeon
AGTCTCTCTGTGATCCTGCCGTCCTTCTTGCCTGGGAACACCCTGTTCATGTTCAGGTTGTCGTTGAATATCACCGGAGTGTTCCTCGTACCAGCTTCGAAGCCTGGAGGATTCATCATCGGGACTGCGAGAATGTTCCCCTTCAACGAGCGGGGATCAGTTTCCTCGACGATGGCTCTAATAATGTCAACCGGAAACGTCTCGTCTCCATGTGAGCCGTTAAGCAGAAACAGAGTAGGCCCATCATTTGCTCCGGCAACCACGTGAGCTATGAGCTGCAGATATTCCCCGTCGGCCATCTTGCAAATTCTAAAATCCACGATAGCCTTTGTCCCTGCGGGCACGTCCCTATTGCCGATACGAATTCTTGGCAAATCTTACCAAAAAAGACCACTCAAATGGTTCAAATTTAGACTTTGCTTCTAATTTCGAAAGCCGATTGTTCACCTCGGGTGAATCTTGACGTACCGGGTAAATCTCGATCGTTTAAGGAGAAAATATTTTCAAATCGTTAGGGCGACGACTGCTTTATACTAAAATCTCCTGAATCGATCATAAAATCAAGCAAGAATTATATAGACGCCGAGAGCGCCTCGCAAGCTTATGATAATAGATATCCACACTCACATCTGGGAACCGGATGAGAAACTCGTTGGCGATTTCGTCAAGAAGATGGACGAGTATGGAGTGGATAAAGCTGTAGTCTGCCCGATTCCTCCGCGCCTGTCCTCAGAGTTTGTCGGGAAAGTGTGTCGTGAGTATCCCGACCGACTGATAGGCTTTGCTTCTGTCCTTCCGAGTTATGGTGCGTATCCAACTGGCGGTCACACCGGAGCTCTGCCTCCCGGCGCACTTTCTACGGAAGTTCTAGAAAGACTCGTCAAAGAATACGGCTTCAAGGGAGTGAAACTGCACCCTCTGATTCAGAGTTTTATTCCCACTGATCCCATAGTTGTTTCTGTAGTTCGAAAGGCCACCGAGCTGGGACTGCCGGTCCTGTTTCATACAGGCCCAGGAGGCAGCGGAAGGATTAAGAACGCGGACATTCTGTACATGGACGATCTCGGGATAATGCTTCCCGAAGCTACGATAATTGCTGGACACGGAGAGATTTCGGTCAACGGGCCTTACATCGCAAGGAAGCACCAAAACGTCTACCTCGACACAGCAGGTGAATGGCCGAGAGCCTGCAGACGAATGAAGGGAATCGGGGAGGAGGTTGTTCAGCTTGCAGGCGCTCACAAGATCCTCTTCGGATCAGATGCGGCTCCACGTTTCCCTGGACGCTTCAAAGAAAACCTCGACGCCATAGAGTCCCTGAACATAACTCAGCAGGAAAAGAACCTCATCCTCGGCGAGAATTCGAGAAAGATACTCAAACTCTAGCCTCCTCTGATCCACTCAATAGACGCATGATCTGCGATGATGTACAGGTAATCGCCCGGGTTCACCCTGGATCTCCCTACTCTATTCCAGACCATCACGGATTTTTCGTACGGGGCCTCCACTTCTTCTAGGAGCTCGAACGTGTAGGGATTGATAATCCTTCCCAGAACAGTTCCGCCGTCGAAAATCTTCCCTATAATGTCGGTGTGGTCTATTCCATGCGCGGGATAGAACATTCCGCCGTTTTGAGCTAATATGAGAACCCTTTCTTTCACGATGTACTGTTTTGCAGGCAATTCGAGAGCTCCATCGATCATGCCAAGCTTCTTCATGATGTTCCTGACGCCGGCAGTTCCTCGACGTAGGAGCTTGTCTGTGTTGGTCGTTTCATTTCCCAGCTCGGAGACAACTCCGATTTTCCCGAGGTGGATTACCGTGTCAGCGCAAGTTGCAGAGATCGTGGTTGGCATCGGCCCTATATACAGAATTTCATCGCCGAACGCTTTTGAGAAATCAAGTATCTTTTCAGCTAGGACACCCGTCGCATGGGGAACCAGTGTGTAATCAATCATGGTCTCCTTCTCGCCTCCATGAAAGTCGATCACGCAGTCAGATTTTTTGATCAATTCTTCAGTGACGACATAAGCAAGTCTCTCTGTGATCCTGCCGTCCTTCTTGCCTGGGAACACCCTGTTCATGTTCAGGTTGTCGTTGAATATCACCGGAGTGTTCCTCGTACCAGCTTCGAAGCCTGGAGGATTCATCATCGGGACTGCGAGAATGTTCCCCTTCAACGAGCGGGGATCAGTTTCCTCGACGATGGCTTTGACCACATCGATGTTGAAGTTTGAATTGCCGTGAGTGCCGGACAGCAGAGCGAGCGTAGGTCCCTCTTTTTCGCCCGCTATCACATGAGCCGTCAAACGCAAGTCTTCGCCATCCGCCATTTTGCAAACCTTGAAGAAAATTATTTTCTTGCTTCCAGCGGGTACGAGCTCCTTCCCGATTTGTATGCCAGCCGTCAATTGTTCCAACCAGAATTTGCGACGAATGCTGTCAATATTTAGACGTTACCTGCACCGGAACGAAAACAAATGCGAAAGTTAGGGCGTACATAATGGCGACGTAGTTGCTCGAGAGTCATGCACAAACTATCATCAAAGGTTCTCATAAGGAATCTTCACCTAGGTGAATTTGAGAAAATTTATATAAGAAAAACACAATTTTCTCTAGAAGCTTTTGGAAATTCATCTCGACCTCATAGAACCAAATCCGATGAGAATCTCCTGCGAGAGCGAGATAGACAACTTGGCCGATTCCCTGTCGTCGACTGGGCAGCTTTCTCCCATTCGAGTCAGACCGAACCCAAAGAAAGAGACGGAATATCAAATCATCTTTGGAAATCGCAGGTTGGCTGCGGCAAAGAAACTCGGGTGGAAAACTATTTCGGCTGAAGTGGTCCAAGCCGACGAAGCTCAAACGCTGATTATGGCATTCTCGGAAAATGGGGAGAGAAAAGATTTCTCAGACTACGAAAAGGCTTTGCTTATCGAGCGCATACATGAGACAACGAAAAAGACCTATGTTGAAATCGCTGAATTGATCGGCAAATCTCCCGCTTATGTCTCTCAACACGTTGCAATGCTGACCCTCTTCACATCTTCGGTTGCTTCGACTGAGGAACGGACCCGGGTGTTGAATTCACTTTCAGAAAAGCACGCGCGTATTCTTGCAAAGAAACAAGATATGGCAGATCGATGGAATACGGCAAAACTAGTTCTCAAGGCAAATCTGTCGCCACGCGAGCTCGAAAAGATGAACGCGAGGTCAAATCTGTCAAAAAATCTAAACACGAAGATTGCAAACCGGAAGGAGATCGAGAGGGTGATCACCAATAGCGTACGGGGACTGCCTGCCAAAGACATGCGACCCTTCTTCAACCTCACGTCCTCGAGTTCTTTCACGATGTTTTCGAGGTTTCCCCCGTACGATAGGTTGAATCTGCAAATGTCCAGTGAACACGTTAACAAGACGCTCCATTCGCTGGAATCAGTAGCAGCTCAAATCGATGAACTGGAAATCAGGATGAGGGGTCATTTTGCATACGCGACATATTACGTCACTCACAACATTTCCTTACACGGGGAGAGAGTGAAAACGAGAACAAGGGCAACGGTAATCCTCGAACACGAAGACCAGTGGCGGATGGTTCACGCTCATTACTCCGCCGCCGATCCAGCTAGTTTGACGGAAGCATTCCTGCGCCAATCCGTTACGCGCTGAGCGGGTTGTTTTGACTGCCATAACTATTCAGTTCAATTGAACATGTTTGACACAAAATGGGCTAGCAAACGTATTGCAAGTAAGCTATATTTAGAACCCGTCCTTCGGTCTCGGGATTATGCGGAAATCTATTCCGTCAATCCTAGTACTGTGTATACTTCTTCTAAGCGGAACTCTTACGATAACAGACTCGGCTCAAACTAGCAGCCAAACGTCCACCTCTTCCACGTCGTCCGGGGGCTTGACCACAACATCCACGGGCACGTTAAGCACAGAGACACCAGAATTTACAACGATGACTACCATAACAAGTCCTGGAAATACCACCTATGTATATAATGAAAACTGGCCGTACAATCCGGATGCAAAATATGGCGGAAACCTAGTGGTGGATCAGGATATCAATCCGGCGTCGCTAATTGCTGACTATCAGGATCAGGCTGGCGCGAATGGAGTTTCGGGAAACATACTTTGCAGGCTGGTTACTATGGACAATGGTTTGGACTCTGGAGAGCAACCTTATGGTGATTTGGCCCAGAGCGTCAGCGTACTAAACAACGGGCAGACCTATGTGTTCAACCTTTATCACGATGCCAATTGGACTGACGGTTACCCCATAACCTCGGCAGACGTCGCGTATACTTATGACACTATAATCGCCAACAAATATCCAGGATACTACCAGGATCTTGACGACGTTCAGAATATCACTACTCCGAATGCATATACGGTGGTTATCAACTTGTTCTCCCCCAGCGCCGCTTTTCTCCCCGATCTCGGTTCCGATATGTGGTATGATGGAATACTACCAGCTCACATTTACAACGGAACAAACTGGGCTACAAATCCAAACGATGTGAACCCAGTCGGCTGCGGGCCGTACGTCCTAACTCAATCTGGCGGACCCAACGGCACGTGGACGCAGAATGTTCAGATCACTCTCGTAGCAAACAAGCACTGGTTCCACGGGACTCCATATCTGGATAGTGTGACACTGCGTTTCGTGTCTTCTGCTACAACGGGCTACAACGACTTTCTCTCTCAGACGAGTGATATGCTAGAAGGGCTGTACTATCTCCCGAGCTACAGCTACATCAGCCAACTTGAGGCGATGCCCGGCGTATCTGTCTATCATGTCTCTGCTCCTTACGACAGAGCTATCATCTTTAATCTCAATGACACCCCGTGGAACAACCCTCTGGTCAGGGAGGCTGTTGCCTACGCAATTAACAGGACGCAGGTTGAACAACTCGGATTTTTTGGAACGTATCCTCCCCTCTACTACGCAGAAGGCTTGGAACTTCCGAATTACATCAACAAGAGCGCGGTATTTCCGAGCACCAACTTGACGAAAGCCGAGCAACTGCTCAATGAAGCTGGCTACCCGGTGCAAGCA
>JASHPO010000080.1 GCA_030038075.1 Nitrososphaerales archaeon
TCACCTTTCGTCTCGCCGCCTATTTTGATCGACGAGCCCTGGGTGATAGTGCTTGCCGGAGCATTCAAACTAATCGACATTAACCCAAAGTTTGCCGTCACCGTTCCCGAACCTCCGACCAGCAATGTGGTCGATGAAGAGGACGGATTGGAAATCGTAAGACCTGCCGAAGCGGTCCACGAAACAAGAGAATAGGGGCTGATCGCGGTCGCGATCATGCTATACGATTGACCAGCATTGTACCAGTTGCTCCCGGATGGGTTGGTCGATCCTTCGGAGGAAGGATTCGAAACGAAGAAAACGAGGTACTCGTTGCCGTAAGTGAAATTCATGGTCGCGCTCGAAGTTGCAACCCCGTTGGTAGTCTGGTTTGAAATCCACCGTTCCGTAGTGGTGGAGCCGGAAAGCGGATTTGTCACCGACCAGGCGGTGCCAAAATCAATAGAGTAAGCTGTCGGCGTGCTGCTGAGCGAAACTGACTGCTGGATACCGTCGGAGACGTAGGTGAAGGTTGGCGCCGCATAGCCGGTGCCTCCTCCCACGACGGAGTAGCTCACGGTGAACTGAATGGAAGTCACAGAGCCGGTTATGGTGTCGCTTGCGTCTGCTGTGACAGTAGCGCCGTCCAGAGAATAAGATTGAAGTTTCGAGGGATTTGACGCGAAAGAGATTTCGGGAGAACTCCCACCGAATTGAGATTGCAGGTTGTTGACATTGTATTCGTCGATCCACAGGAAGGCGGAGGAAAGCGCAAAAGTCGTGTCGCTGTAGGTAACTGCCTGCTCGCTTCCGGTGTAAACGGATGAGTGGTACTGCTCAGTCATCAGCCCCGTAAAGAATCCGTTGGAATTCGCTGGCGCGGAAAGGCCGACAAACTCTGTCGCGCCCTCTGCGCTGTAGCTTACCTGAGCGGAGGCCCCGGTATTCCAGTCATAGACGTTCATCAACACGTTGCCGTTCGAGAATTGTAGACTCAGCTCCACGCTGTCGCCCTGGTTCACGGTGCCCGTAAGGTCTACGACTCCACCGCTTCCATTCGATGGTAAAACTACGTTGCCGCCGGAATTGAAGACGTTGTAATTCCCGTGAAAGCCCGCATCATACCCACCGTTTAGCTCCGCCCAGTTCCAGCTCAATCCAATTTGATACCAGTACCCGACATTTGTCAGTCCGTTCAAAAGATAGGCGGGACCGTAACCGTTCTGGTCCTCTTGGGCTACGGCCGTGACGTTGTAGGCTACGCCAGTGAAGCTCTGAGTGAATGTCTCTCCGATTTGTTCGTCATAAGCTACTGATGAAGCGGCATTTGTGGCGTTGCCGGTCGACAGTCCAGCCGACGCCATGTGAAAAGGGGCTGCGATTGCCGAATGGCTAGGAGAATTATCGTGCGCATTTACGCTCGGGATGAAACAAATGGCCAATAGGATAATTGCCAAGCTGACGCTTGAGCATTTCCTAGTGCGATGCAACGTTTGTGTACTAGAGGTTCTTCATGCTTTTGATGTTTTGTAACAGATTAGTGTGAGCATATACAATAGTGAAGAATCACGACGCCTTAAAACTCCTTCCAGTTGTAATCCTTAGTCTAACTTGAATTGACCCAAAGCAGACTTCGTTTTTCGTGAAGCGGAGCAGGCAAAGCGGAGGTTTTTTGTCCCTGAAATTGTTGTCGGCGAGTTCATCCATGTCGCGGTGAAAAGGTGTTTGAAGAAGGCGAAAACGGAAACACAGACGATAACACTTGGCTTTTGGATGAATTGGAATTTTCTTCATAAAGCTGATAGAGATGCAAGGAGATTATTGCAAACCAATTCTTGGGGCTCGCCTCTTTTTGGAGTTTGATAACAGAATGATCCACTCAATCGCTGCATCCTTCGACTCAAGAGATTAGGTAGTCGTAATCACCAATGACATACAGGGAGAAGTGGGGTGTTCTCTCGGAGAGGTAATCAAGACAATCTGGCAGTTTCGACGTCATCCACATGTGACTGAAAGTTTATCAACGGGCTCACTACCCAAAAAGTAACCGAACTGGATTCCATGCCCGAAAATGCGAATGAAGCGCAAAAGAAGGATGTACCAGAATCTAAGAAAATTTCACGGAGACAATTCATAACTGGAACAACAGAAGGCGCAGTCTCATACGGAGTCTTTGATAACCCAATAGTCGAAATCGTCAGTGCATTTGCTTCAAAGATCGACGCTCCGAGGTTGCAGGAGGAACAGAAGAAACGCATGCTAGAACTAGCCAAGAGGCCTCGCAGCAGAAGCAAAGAATATCAGCGGGAAAAGAAACAAACCGTTGCCTGATTTCGCAGATTTTATGTTCCATACATTAAATATCTAATACATTTATGCAAAAGTGATAAATAACTGGACATCTCGCTTCCCATGCGTGGTTTGAATGAGTAAGGACACTGGTAAGGAAACGGACTCCAATCTCTCTGCTAAGGCGGACAAATCCGCGGGCGTCAAACATGCCCTGACAAGACGAAATTTCCTAAAGACAGCTGCTGCAGGTAGTGCCGCAGTCGTGGCGGCGCCTACTCTCGCAAAGCTAGCACCTTCTACGGTCACTGGTGAGTCTGCCAATACAGGTCCTATAGACTACTATGGAGGACCAGAGACCGCGATCACCATAGCTCCGACAACTTATCCAGGTACAACTGTGCAGGTCGAAACTGGAGCTGAGGCCTTTTACGAGCTGCTACGCGGGTTAGGCATGCCTTACATTGTCGCGGCACCGGGCGACGAGTGGGCTAACCTATGGGATACCATTGCCAAGAATATTTACCGTGGTACGGAAAGCCCGATTTACATGCAAGTACTAGATGAAAAGCATTCCGTGAATATGGCCGCCGGCTACGCGATGTATACCGGGAAACCCCTGTTTGTTCCGTTCCACAACGCAATAGGAGTCCTTAACGCTGGTTTAGCGATTAAGAGCGCGAACTACGCTAGGATTCCCATGATCCTAGGAACGGCCACGAGTACGACCTTTGAAGGGCAGGTGGATTCGGCTGAGTCCGTGTCCAAATTCTCCTTCACAGAAAATCACCTGAACAACGTGATACCCGGCCCGTACTATGTAAGATGGGATTATGAAACACACACGAACTTGAACCTGCCTCAAATAGTTAACAGGGCGTATCAGATGTCCATGACTGAGCCAAAGGGCTGCGTGAGTCTCTTCATCCCCACCGAGCTGATGGGCGAAACGGTTTCGAGCGTTCTTGTCCCAGCTGCGACTCGCTTTAGCCCGCCCTCGCTCCCTGACATCAATCCGGAAAATCTAACTGCCACGGCCGAATTATTGGCGGGCGCGCAGAACCCCATAATCATCACGAGTGGTATAGGGAAAAACCCCAATGTTGTAGCACTGCTGAAGCAGTTTGCTAACAACTACGGGCTACCAGTATTTGGCGGAACAACATGGGTGGACTACCCGACCACTGATCCAATGTTCGTAACCGGAGCAACGACATATTTGCCGCAGGCGGATGTGATTCTATGGCTCCAGGACTCGGTAGCTGCTCAGCCCTTTGCGCCACCGATCTCGGCTCCCGAAGCATCTAAAATTATCTACATGGGCATGGACCCTGTTCAAGATAGATGGCCGTACCCTGGTATGGATAGATACGATCCGAATTTCGTGTTCAGGGTCGATCCGATGAATGGGCTTACTGCACTCATGACTGCCATGGCATCTCAGACGACAATAAGTTCCTCAGCGATCGCGGAACGAATTTCGAATTGGACCAGCATACACAACCAGCAAACCGCTTCATCCATGAGCTCTATAACGGCAGCCTCGAGCCAGTCACCTATCAACAGTGGTTGGCTCTACTACCAATTGGGGCAGGTCATTGGTAACAATACTATCCTAGTGACAGAGACGATTTCCGACAGTCCTAGTTCGGTCGCCATTCCGAGACCAATCGCCGCTACGAAATTCGATGCCCACACTCTACTGCTTGGAGCTCTGGGAAGCGGCTTGGGTACAGCCCAGGGAATCCTCTTGGCCGCTCGACAACAAAATCCTAATCAGCAGATTGCAGTGACAATCGGTGATGGATGTTTCAACTTCAACCCTGTATTGTCAGCGCTGTGGACATCGTGGCAATACAACCTGCCCATGTTGATCGTCATCGCGGACAACGGTGGCTACGAAGCTATGGCAAACGAAATCGTAACGTTCCAACCTAACGGATGGGCTGTGAAGACTGGTGTATTCCCCGGTGGCAAAGGCGATCCCTACAACTATGCAAAGCTCGCTGATGTCTTCGACATGTACGGAGACACAATTACGAATCCAGCCACTGTGAACAGTCAGCTAACAAGTGCATTTGCTGCGGTTCAACAAGGAACCACCGCCATAATAGACGCGAAAATACGTTTGACGGACAACGTCGTATTGCCAGCCAAGCCGCTGGTTCAAACTGTCACAAGCCCAGAGTAATCTTGGGAATCCCCTGAAACCTGGAAAACAAGCCAATTTGCCAGAGAACTCATCCGGTGGAGGCAACTTGGCTAAGGAGGTCGATGGTGCTCCAGGCAACTCCGAAGCCCGGAGCACATTTGGGGAAATTCCGAACGCGAGTGAAAATTCGGAAACTGCCCAGCAGGAGCAGAAATCCAGCAAAGGAGAGTCTGAGAGGAAAATCCTCAAGGTCCTGCTGGAGAGCAGATCAGCCATGACCGTCTATGAGTTATCAAAAGCTTCAGAGTTACCGGATCAGTTGGTAAGTAGTGGTCTTGTAGTCCTTATGCGTGAGGGGATGGTGAAGAACACTGAGTACGACGACCTATGGGCCGTAACCTTCGAGGGAGAAAAGTGGTACGGAGATGGGGGCGAAATGACTCCACAGTGGGTTAGAAGTTTCAGCAAAGGAGAATTGGACGTGACCGACCACCAAGTAACTGTCGGAGCCTCGATTCCTATTACGTTCCATATTCCTAGGCTAAATGATGGCTCCTTTATCCTGTGGAAATGCCTCCCTCATTGCGGCAAATGCTGCAGGAAGCTGGATGGATTACCTCTCACGGCGGGTGATATGCAGAGGTTGAAGAGGCGATTTCATTACGAGTCTATGGAGGAGTTCGCTGGAAAGGAGTGCAACGTAGTAGACTCAGGGAAGCAAATCTACGACTTGCTAATGGAAGGAGGAGGTTATACTCTCAAGAGGGAAATTCACGAGAGAGAAGGAGACTTTGGAAAGATTATTCCCTGCCGCTTCCTGAACGCGTCCTCAGGTTGTTCAATCTATCAGGATAGACCTACAGCCTGCAGGGTGTGGCCCTTCACCGCCTTTGGACTGAATACGAGCTTGCACATAGGATACGTTCCCAGGAATGCGTCCATATGTCCAGGATTTTACTTGAGCAAAGATATAGAGGATATGAGAAAGGTCTTCGCCGAGCAGGCAAACACGCTGGCAACAGCCTATTTGAAGAAGGACCAACTTTAGGGCGTCGTAAGGTTTGGTCAACTTCAAGACTCTTTCCGCAATTTTTGTTACCGTAGCGATTATTTTTGCAGCCTCGACCGGATATCTTGCTGCATTTCCTCCAAGCAGTTCGACCCATACGTCCACGCAGACCATGTTTGTAACCAGCACAGCTTTGAGTATTATTCTTACAACGATAACAGGCAGTGGAGCCATCACTACAATTACGGAAAGTGCGATTACCACAACTGTCACAGCTCCCATTTTGACCACAACAATTAGTACTGTATCCACTGCTGCGCCGAGCACGAGTAGTAGTACTTCTACTTCGACAAAGTCCAGTAGCACATCTTCTGCTACGATGAGCAGTAGTAGCGCATCCTCGACATCCTCGACAATGTCGACAACGAGTAGCAGTACATCTTCAGGTGCAAGTGTCGCCGTGGTCAATGTAGCGATACCGCCGGGTGCGAGCACGCAAGGAAATTTAGCTTTCTCTCCTGATACCATCACTGTTGTTATTGGCGTCAACAACACTGTAATGTGGACGAACGATGACTCGACCACCCACACGGTAACTTCTATGAGCGTTCCGGCTGGAGCTCAGTCATTTGGTAGTAATGGTTTGAATCCCCAGAATACCTTTACTTGGACCTTTACAGTCGCAGGAACGTACCAATACTACTGCGAAATTCATCCATGGATGCAGGGGACGGTTGTGGTCGAACCGTGACTGCGGTAACATCAACGAAGTTCAATCAACATACTGGTGGACTGGATCATGCGGTGAAGTATGCGCAAGAGAAGCGGCTATACGAGAAATATGCCATTATTGATCTCGATGCGCATGAGAGACTACCATTTTCAAATTTCATTCCATATCTTCCGGAGCCTTGGAAGAATGTAATCAGCGCGGCAGAGCTTCAGAGAAGGGAAGACGAGTATCTCGCAAGTTTGAAAGAAGAATTTGCAAATGATCCAATGAACCGATGGAGACTGGACAATGACAACTTTCGAGATGACCCTATAGTCAAAGAAAGGATAAGAGAGGTGACTACACCTAATTACATCTTACAATATGCAAAGGGCGGTGTTACTGACGAGTGGGGACATCGAAGAGTGCGAGGAGACTTAAGGCCTGATACTGATCTAGACAGCGATCATGACATTGCGAATACGTACTTTGCAAAAATGAAAGAGATGGGAATCAAGAGAACGACAGTCCTGCCAGGCAACATTGTATTCGGAGCATCACTGGATCCACGCCCAGAGGTCGAGGTAGTGTGCTGCCAGGCATACATGGATTTCGTGCTAGACAAATTCTTGGGAAAATACGACGAATTCATCGGAGTGGTGCCGGTTCCTGTGAGAACACCCGAAAGGGCAGTTGATCTAATAGACAAAGTAGCAAACCAGAAAGGAGTTGACGCACTATTCTTATTGAGCACTTATGAGGTCAATGCAGGTGACGAACTATACTTTCCAATTTACGAAGTGGCGCAGGAGAAACGGATCCCAATTATATTTCATGGTGATACAGATACTACGGGATTCTTTTCTTCGTTCAAAACATATCTTTCCGCGTATGCGTTGAGCTTCCCACTTAGTATAGCGAAACAGCTCACGGGCATCACGTTTGAGGGAATTTTCGAGCGCTTCCCGCATCTTAAATTTGCTTTCATTGAAGCAGGTGTTACTTGGCTACCGTGGTTAATGCATAGATTGGACATTACCTACCTAGAGAAAAGGAAGGACGCTCCGCTTTTGAACAAGCTACCCAGCGAGTACATCGCGGAAAAGTGCTATATTGGAACGCAACCCCTTGAGACGATGCCCTATCCTAGGAGGCTCAAATGGGCGTTTGATTTCTTCAGAGAGAGAAAGATGATGGACAAAATAGTCTACTGCAGCGATTATCCACACTCTGATTGGGATGCACCTTCCTCAGTACACAGTCTTGGCTACCTCACAGACCAAGAAAAACACATGATGTTTCGGGACAATGCCTTGAAATTCCTTGAAAGAAGCTGAAATGTAGCGGAGTGTGAATATAGTTGGTTCTCCATAATGTCGGAAAAACAAATGAATTTCCGGAACTAAGACCGAAGATTGTAACGATTGATGGTAAGGAAATAGGGGTATACAAGTGGAATGACAAGTTCTTTGCGTATCAGAATAGATGTTATCATCAAGGTGGACCTGCTTGTGAGGGGATTGTACAGGGAGATCTCATATGTGAAATGGATGAACATAAGCACATTACGAAGAAATATTTTTCGACCGAGAAATACAATATTATCTGCCCTTGGCACGCCGTAGAATATGATCTCGAGACAGGTATCGCGAGAGGAACAATAGGTGGAAAGAACAAACTGATTCTCAAACGGTATGAAACGGTAATTGAAAACGGTCAAGTAAAAGTAAAGCTCTGAAAAACTACGTGATATGTATCAAACAAGATTATTACTGATTGAGAGGCACTAATCGCGAGCTGGCGAAAGACTACGGAGTAACTATTGTTTCTATCACGTGTTAGCTAACCTATTTTGGAACTGACGTAATACAGGCCAGGCCGTACCGGAACCGGAAAAACATTTCTAAACGAAAAGAACGATTTTATGCGGCACTAGAGCCAGTCAATCAAATTTCTCGATCATTTCTTCCTCGACTTCGTCATCGCTCTTATCTTCGTCTTCTTCCAGTTCCTCCTCATCGGTCATTTCTTCTTCCTCTTCGTCAGACATGGCAAGTTGCTTGTTTAGAGAAGGGTATGATAATATTTGTCTCAGATTGTTCTAGAGAATGCCATCAAAGAAATGTTTTAAGAAAAGCGCCGAATGGTGGTATTGCGCGGATTGGCGGCATGATTTCGGGCAAGAAAATCTTCGCGCTCATTCCCGCCTACAACGAGGAAAAAACGATAGCAAAGATACTGGTAAAGACCGAGCGGATCGCGGACGCGGTTGTAGTCGTCGATGACGGTTCAACCGATGAGACCGCACAAATTGCCGAAAGGCTCAACGCGACTGTCTTGAGGCATGAGAAAAATCTTGGAAAGGGCGCTGCGCTACGAACGGGGGTCGATTACCTGAAGAAAGAAAAGAGTTTCGATATCTTGGTCACGCTGGACGCCGACGACCAGCACGACCCGTCAGAAATTCAGAGCATAGTCGCGCCGATAATCGAGGGGAGTGCGGATGTCGTGGTCGGGGTCCGCCCGATGGATTCGCGCGTCATGCCGCGCCAGAGGATTGTCGGGAACAAGCTCTTCGACAGGATGACTAACAGCCCAGTCCGCGATACGCAGAGCGGGTTTCGCGCCTACACACTTGACGCGCTCGGCAAAATCAGTTTTAGCGAGAGCGGCATGGCGGTGGAGAGCCAGACGCTCATGGACGCTGTTAGGGCGGGCTTGCGAATAAAGGAAGTACCGATCTCCACCACGTATCAGGGCATTGTTCCCAAGCGCAGCGCGGCAAACCACTTCGCTGAAGTGCTCGAATACATAATCACGCGCACCGTCGCGGACCACCCCCTGCAGTACCTCGGGCTGCCCGGAATAATTTCTATATTGATCGGCGTCGCTGCGGGCCTGCGCGTGGTCGACATATTCGTGAAGAACCAGCAGATCGCGGCCGGTACGGCTCTGATAGCAGTCACGCTCATAATAATTGGGGCGGTCATGATCGCGACTTCGATGATAATAAAACTCCTGACGATCCAGGCAACGCGTTAAAGCTTGAAGATCTGCCTCGTGAATAGCTACTATCCTCCATACATCGGCGGGGCAGAAACATACGTAGCCAGTCTCGCCAAAGGGCTCACGAAGCGGGGCCACAAAGTAACCGTTTACTGCGCTGACAGGCCTTTGAAGCCCGGCCACGAGTTTTCTGAAGGAGTGGAAATTGTGAGGATGCGAACTCCGGCAACATTTTACGGGACTCCACTCGTCCTGTTTTCGCCTAAAATTTTCAGTAAATACGACGTAATTCACGCGAATTTTCCCAGCCCGTACCTGGCTGGAGTTTCTGCATGGATAGCAAGAGTGAGCCAAACTCCGGCCGTCCTGACATGGCACAATGATCTGCCGCCAGTAACTTCGGCTGCTGGGTTTCTTGTAAAAATGCACGATTTCGTTTCTTGGGGCTATCTGGGCGCTTACGGGAAAATCATCGCGACTACGCCGATTTATCTCCCAAAGTCCAAAATTCTCCGAAGGTACGGGAACAAGGTCACTGTTGTGCCGAATGGAGTCGATACCTTGCGGTTCAATCCGACCGTCGACGGAAAGCCAGTCAGAGAAAAGTTTGGTCTTTCGAACAAAGTATGCCTCTTTGTCGGAGCGCTTACCACGTGGCACGCATACAAGGGGCTCGACATTCTAATCAATGCGTTCAAGATGGTGAAAGACAAAGAGGCGCAACTGTTGATCGTCGGCGGAGGAAACATGCTTCCACACTACAGATCTTTGGTCGGGGAATTGGGACTTGAGACGCGAGTGACGTTTGCTGGCAGAGTCAATGACGAGACTCTCCCTAGCTACTATGCCGCCTGCGACGTAACGGTACTCCCGAGCAAAGACTCTTCCGAGGGTTTCGGGCTCGCACTTCTCGAAGCCATGGCTACAGGGAAAGCGGTGATCGGTTCGCGAGTGGGGGGCATACCTTGGCTCGTGAAGGACAGGGAAAACGGCTTGCTCGTTGAGCCGAACGATACCACAGATCTCGCGCGAGCTATTGATTCGATATTTTCTGACGACCGAGGCATCGGTAAAGCGGGGAGAATCTTTGCGAAGGCGAATAGCTGGGATAATGTAGCTGGCAAAGTCGAGTCTATCTACAAATCTTTACTTTAAGAGCAACACGCGCCGACTTTCACGCAGCAGGCAAACATTGGGAATCCACTTTTGCAACATTCATATAATCCGTGAAGTGTATTGAGAGTTACGCAAACATGCAGCACGCTAGAACTTCACTGTTAGCTTGAAAAAAAGATCCCGACTCTGGATGGTACGCAGCTCGGTGCGTCGAACTACCAGAGGCAATCAGTCAGGGCAAATCTGAAGAGGAAGCATTGAAGAACATCAAGGAGGCTATCGAGGTTGTGGAAACTCATGTCGTGAGGGGTGCCTCACTTCAAATCTGATGACCCCAAGGCGCATCGGCATATCTAGATGAGCTTCTGGTGGTTAGACACCCTAATGCGGAAGGAAGCATAATGAAAGCGGACAAAGTCTTGCTCACCAGATCCGATCTTCCAAGAACAGAGCTGGGACATCGAAAGACTGCCTTTCAAGTTCCTTCTTAATGTCATCCTCTCTTCTAGCGAACATTGCAGGGATGTGTTTCACCTTGGCGACGGCCAGGACGTAGCAGTCGGCAAGAGAAAGCGCGCGTGAGCACTTGTAACGTCCGGCCTCAATATCTATTTCGTCAGAGGACAGGACAGTCACATAGTTACTCATTAAGAGGCTCTGAATCCCTTCGCTAGCATAGTCTTTGCCTTCGTTCCGGCACAGGATATAATAGGATTCAGAGATTGCAGTTCTAGCACAATAATTTGTCCTTCTCCTCGCGGGTAGAATCCCGGATGCCTTTGCAGCTTCTCCGAGCTCTTCTCCGAAAAAGTGGGCGAGAATGATGCTAGAATCGATTGACAGCTGTCTAGGAATACGAAGAAGCTTTCTTTTCAGTGGCATTTCTGTCCGCCTTTTTTGTGTTCTCGAGATCTCTCCAGAATTCTTTCTTTATTCCCTTCGACAGACTACCATACAGGGAGTCAAATTTCTGCCTTGCTTCCTCTACCGATTTTTTTTCACGCAAGGATGTCCTTATGGCATCGTCAAAGCTTACTTTCCTTCCCAATTTTGCCTGCAAATTAGAGGCGTACTCGAGCAATTCTCTTTTTGTTTCCTCGCTAACTTGTATTGAAGTGACAGGCATCCCAGTTTCCATTGATTCTATAGTTTCTATAGAATTTAACTATTTCGCAGGGGAGTCAGTTGCGAAGATATTGCGGGGCTGGATTGCTCTCGAGTTTCGTCCTCGTTTAGATAAGAAAATATAAGTCACTGTTGTCCCACTAATGAGTGGGACAATTCTTTGTCCGTGGTCAGAGTCGATGAAAAGGTCGAATTCACTTGTCAAAGGAGCTTAGGAAGACTGCAGGGGTCGCTGCCGAGGATCGTCTGATTATCAAACCTTTGAGTTCAGGACGGATACTACTTGAAAAGACAACTCCGCAAACCCGTCCAGATAAAGACTCGCTGGACTGGTTGCTGAGTCATCCCGCTCGAATTCGATCGAAGCGAATCAAGTTGGAAGTAAAGAAAAGAAATACAACGCGGGAGCTACTTGACGAGCGGAAAGAGCAGCTTTGGATTAGCGGTTAAAGATGCTGCTTCAGAGCACGGCAATTGCTAGAACGACTGACTTTAATCTCTCAATTTAGGCCCCTTTGCCGTATTGCTGAGGAGACCGAAGGATTATCTCAGAGGTAACTGGGGCGCCACATTTGTGGGCGCCTTTATCTTTCTTTTGATAGCTTCGGCAGCCCTGTTGAGTGAAGGGTACTTCGGAACCGCGAATAGCGTCGCCGTGTATGCTTTCTATGCTTTAGTATTATGCGTCATACTTCAAGTTGTATCATACGTCAGAGTCGGCAAAAGTAACGAAAAGGCGCCGTACGTTCCTTCGAGTGCTGCTCCTTCGAGAAGCTGGAGGCCAGGGGGAAGGATTTCAGCAGTTATCATAGTCATAATCTTCATCGCCGCCGCAGCTGCGGGCGCATACGAATACAAACCACTGGTTGTCGTGCCAGTTGCTACGCATACGACTATCGGTCCGCTCAAAGCTGGACTCGATTTCATCACGGCGATGCCCGGCCCGCAAAACAGCGTTCAGGTCATTGTAGGAATAAATGAAACAGGCGGCGTTTCCCCGTACAGTTTCACGGCGTACTGGGGCGACGGATTCAATCAGTCCAACGCGGTGGGTGTTTTCGTAAGATCATT
>JASHPO010000081.1 GCA_030038075.1 Nitrososphaerales archaeon
CGCCAGAGATGGTTTGGAGGGCTAGGGAAACGAAAACAAAGTATGGTGAGAAATACTCGAATGTGGAGTTTAGACTAGGTGAAATAGAATGCCCCCCTATTCCGTCAAATAGCGTTGATTATGTCATCTCGAATTGTGTTATCAATCTCTCTCCAGATAAGTCGGCTGTCTTCAAAGAATGTTTCCGTGTCCTGAAACCCGATGGAATATTTGCTGTTGCCGATGTCACACTTCCAAAGGAAATTCCAGAAAGCGCCCGGAAAGACATGAATTCTTGGTCTGCATGCATATCGGGAGCCTTGACCGATTCTCATTATCGCCAGTTACTTGAAAGCGCTGGATTTCAAAACGTCCATATCGAGCACGTGTCAACGACTAATATCGGAGAGTATCAATTCCCATACCACTGTTCGCATATAAAAGCCAAAAGGGTTCATAGAGCCCATTGAGTTGGCGGACTGATGGTAATTCCCTGCTTGAACTGCAAGAAGGAATGCCTCTCTGAGCTTGCTGGCACTTACCTTCTGGTCTTGATCGGGCCGGCTTCCGTAATCGTACTATCCATCATCTCCCTTTCTGGACTTGAGGCTCTAGCTTTAGTGGCTTTGACCTTCGGAGGTACGGTTGCAGCGATAATTTTAGTCTTTGGAAAACATTCTGGTTCCATCATCAATCCAGCGATCACGGTTGCAGCTGCATCTGCCAAGTTGCTAAAGAGACATCTAATCGTCCCGTACCTGTTCTTTCAGATGGTTGGCGGAATCCTGGCGGGAATAACTCTGAGGTCTATTTTCTTTTCCGCTCTTGATTCAACTGATCTGGGTTCGACGAAATTAGCGAGTAGTATCAATCCAGTTCTAGGCATGGCTTTTGAAGCGGTTGGAACCTTCATTCTAGCGTCGTCTGCGATGATCGCCTCAACGACAATAAAGAAACCACACTATCAGGCTCTTTTCGTTGGAACAACGCTTTTCATTTTGATTCTGTTCATAGGGCCCCTTACGGGAGCAGGATTTAATCCAGCCAGAAGCTTCGGGCCGTCGTTGGCATCAGAATATTTCACAAACTTGGACGTTTACTTTATTGGACCGATAATTGGAGCTTTGGTTGCTGGATTACTCTTCAGGTTGATTAGAGAAAATGGCACAAAAAGAAATCTTGTTTGTTTGTGTTGAAAACGCGGGACGCTCTCAGATGGCTCAAGCCTTCGCAGAGAAATACGAATTAAAAGCTTCAAGCGCCGGCACTGTTCCTTCCGCTCGAGTAAACCCTATTGTTGTCGATCTGATGAAGGAAAAGGGAATCGATATTTCAGAGAACAGTCCAAAGATGCTTACTCCCGAGATGATTAACCGAGCTTCCTTGGTTGTCACGATGGGTTGCTCAGTTGAGGAAGTCTGCCCCAAACCCATGCTTGCGCAGATGCAGAAGAAATTAGTTGACTGGAACCTCAAAGACCCCAAGGGGAAGTCTCTTCAAGAGGTAAGGGAAATTCGTGATGAAATCGAAAAGAGAGTTATCGAGCTGTCAAATGCGTGAAGGTTCAGTCAAAAATCGGGGTCCATCGGGTTAATTTCTGACACAGCTCGTAAGAGGTTTCAGTCAGGCCCGCTCTTTCTCGAAGCAATGCCTTTGAGTATCTTTTCAGCTGTCATTGGCAGATCTGACACCCTGACTCCAATCGCGTCGTAGATCGCGTTCGCAATTGATGGTGCGACTCCGACGATACCAATTTCGCCAGCTCCCTTTGCACCGAACGGTCCGTCGAGGCTCGGGTTTTCTAGGATCTTTACAATCATCGGGAATGCGTTGTTTGAATTGAGCATTTTGTAATCCTTGAAATCGGGGTTGAGGACCTTGCCGTCTTGCGTCAGCATTTCCTCGTATAACGATGTGCTTACCCCCATCGATAACCCACCTTCTATTTGTCCCTCGACAAGTTTGGGATTTACGGCACGGCCGACATCAACTACGCTAACTAGTTTCAATATTTTGATTTCCCCAGTTTCGATGTTGATCGCTACCTGGGCCCCTGTTGCGGCAGTGGTATAAGCAGTATTTATCCTTGGGAGCGTTGCCATTCCTGTTTCACTATCAAGCTCGCCCGTTTCGACAATCCATGTTCCAGTCCCTATGAACTCTCCTCCCTTTTCCAGAAATATGCCGTATCTCGACTTTCCCTTGACATAGAGATCTGAAATATCTACTTCCTTTCCTTCGCGCGAGCGAACCTTACCGCCCTCAACTTCCAAACTCTCAGTCGAAACTCCGTATTTCTTGGAAAACGTCTCGCAGATGCTCCTCTTTACGTCATCACAGGCGAGCATGACGGCGTTTCCAATGTTGTACAGTTGCCTGCTCGACAGGGCACCAGAATCGTACGGCGTAAGAAACGTGTCCGCTTTTCCGACCCTTATCTTGTCCATCGGTATGCGAAGTTCTTCGGCGGCAATCTGAGCTATTCCTGTTTGCGTGCCTTGGCCGATTTCATCTACGCTGACCCAGACATCAACATCTCCATCATACCTGTAGACCACTGTGGCGCAGGAGCCGGGTTCGGCGCTGTGCTTTTCCGAAATTGCGATTCCCTTCCCGATCTTCCAAGGATACGCGGTTTCTTCCCTTTTATTCAGGTCAAAGATTTTCATGAGTTCTTCAAGGCAGGTGTCGATCGTCTGCCCGTGCATTGATTCGCCTATTGCGCTGGGTTTTCCTTCAGGTATCAGATTCAACTGCCTAAATTTTACTGGGTTCAAGCCGAGCTTTTCTGCTATGATATTCATCTGCGATTCGATTGCCCAGCAAACCTGCATCGTGCCGTAACCTCTGAATGCGCCTGCGGGGACTCTCGAAGTATAGACTCGGTAATTGTCAATTGAAATGTTCGCAATGTCGTAGACGTTCACTGATCCAAAAACCGCGTTCCGCGCGACCGAGACTCCCGATCCGCCAGAGTAGGCTCCGCCATCCAGATAAGCGATCATCTTTCGGGCAATTATGCGGCCATCTTTCATCACTCCGTCTTTGATGTAGATTCTGAAAGGATGTCTGGTAGTTGTGGTCGCAAAGACTTCTTCGCGAGTGAGGTTTACTTTGACTGGACGCTTGGTTTTTTTTGCGACTACAGCGGCGATAGCTTCGCATTGGACTGCATTCAGCTTGTTTCCGAAGCCCCCTCCAATTTCCGTCGCGATAATGCGGAGCTTGTCCTGCGGCATATTGAGACATTCCGAGAGCATATACCTTGTTCTGTACACGGATTGCGTTGGTGACCACACGGTTATCGTGTCGTCGTTTTCGGCCCTAGCTAGAGCGGCGATCGGCTCCATGTGCACGGCGTGGACAAGATGAGTTGAGAAGGTGTTCTCAACGATTAGGTCTGCCTGTTTGAAACCTGCTTCTGCATCTCCTTTTCTGACCTTCACTCTGTTGCAGACGTTTGGATGTTTAGGATCAAGATTTGGAGGCATCCTTGCAGCGACTTTGTACTTGAACAAGTTGGGATGAAGAATTGCGGTTGGATGCTCGCCTGCCGATTCCACGGGATCGTATATTGCTGGAAGCTCCTTGTATTCCACATTGATTGCTTCAAGAGCTTCGTTGGCGATGTCTTCGCTCTCTGCTGCTACGGCCGCAACCACCTCGCCTACGTAGCGTACTCTGTCTCTTGCAAGAATCGGAGTGTCGTTCAAGCCGGCGCCAAACAAAACATCAGGAAAATCTCTGCCTGTAACGACGGCCCTGACGCCGGGTAATTGTAATGCTTTCGAGGTATCTATGCTGAGAATTTCCGCGTGTGGTACTGTGCTCCGGAAGAGTTTGACATGAAGCAGGTGTGGCAGTTTCATGTCAACCGAGTAGATTGCAGCCCCAGTGACCTTTTCGTGACTGTCGATCCTGGGAACACTCTTGCCTACATAAAGCAGTTCTTCCTTGAGAATCTGCTCGGTTACCTGCATTTCTTTCAATAAGTTGGTTTTTCGGAAATATAGATTTTCTTGATTATTGCCTGTGGTATCAAGAGGTTTACGAGAAGGTTTGCACAAATTTGTAGGTAGGTTGAAAGCTTGAAAAACTGAGAAGATCTGAATTCCTAGTGAGACTTGTTCCCGGTATGGCTGAGTTGAAAATCGGTCAGAAGGCCGTCTACGAAAGAACCTTTACCTTGAAGGATGTCGAGGCATTCGCCGCATTGACGGGAGACCGCGGGAAACATCACATCCAGCCTGACAAGGAGGGAAGGGTCATGGTGCACGGGTTGATCACCTTGAGCGTGCAAACCAAACTCGCCGGAGATATCAGCTACATCGCCCGCGATATGACCGTGGAATTTGTCAGACCAGTTTTCGCAGGAGATACTGTGCGGGCTGAGTCCACTATTACGAGAGTCGAACGTGGCGAGGGACGCTTGAATGTTGCAATCGACTCTGTATGTTTCAACCAGCGCGGGAAGGAAGTTTTGCGGAGCAAGACGAGCGGCATCGTTCGCCTTTGAGTCTTTGTTTTCGATTTTTCGATAAAAAACGATATAACTTATCCGATCCATTAGAGCATATCTTTGCAACCTAATTCCATCGAAGAGATCTCGAAATTTTTTTCTTCCGAATCGGTTGCGTTAATCGGCGCGTCTCCCAAGGATAATCGAATTTATCCCAACCTGATTAAATTCTTCAAGGGCAAGATATTTCCGGTTAATCCAAAATATTCTGAGATCTACGGCCTGCCCTGCTTTCCTAGTGTGGGCGCGATTCCTGAAAAAGTCGCATGCGCTGCGATTTTGGTCCCACGAGACGGTGCCGGAAAAATTCTCGGGGAGTGCGCGGAACATGGAATAAAATATGCAATAATTTTTGCCGCTGGTTTTGCTGAGATCGACGAAAAAGGAAAGGAAATGGATCTTGAAATCAAAAACATTGCCGAGAGCCACGGCATGACGTTAATCGGTCCAAATTCAGGCGGTTTCATAAACACCGTAGGGCTTTCGCTTTTTTGGGCCCCCAACGCCCCCGTTCCTCTGTCTACCAGCGGAATAGGAATGGTCTCACAGAGCGGAGGTATAATGACCTACGTGTATCGGCTCGGCGTCGTGAGGAAGATGGGGTTTTCATACATAATTTCCTCCGGCAATGAAACAGTCACAAAACTCACTGACCATTTCAGATTCCTCATCGCTGACGAGAGGACCAGAGTTATCGTCCTGGCTGTCGAGGGAATCGATGACGGACTGGAACTAAAGAAATTATTCGGAGAGGCACTCAAAAGAGGGAAACCAGTAATCTTGCTAAAGTTGGGCCTGTCCGAGAAGGGCGCAAAGACCGTCACCCTTCATTCCGGCAGGCTGGCTACAAGCGGCCGAATTTTGAAAGCTCTGTGTCAGCAATTCGGCGTCATTTGGGTTGAGGGAGTAGATCAGATTCTTGACGTCTCAGAGATTCTTTTGAAAGCAAAGCATTCAAGCGGGAATAGAGTGGGCGTCGCGATGTTCAGCGGGGGCGTCGGTGTTTTTCTTTCGGACACCGCCGAAAGTTTGGGCTTGAATCTTGCAGAGCCTCAATCTAGTACTCGGGAGAAATTTACTTCACTGCTCAGCGTTCCAAAGTCAGGAATCGAGAACCCGTTTGATCTATCCCCACTGTTGATGGCGACGAAAGCCTCGACGCTGATCGGGATACTCGCCAAAGATGGCAATTATGATTGGATCATGATCAGGTGTCCTCTTCTACAAGAGCAGATGCCCGATTTTCTACGGCAGGTCAAAGATGCGTCAAGAGAGGCGCCTCAACCAGTCGTCTGCTTCGCACCAATCGCAGAGGAGAAAAATACCAATGATGAGAGTGTTCCGATTATCGGTGGGCTGGAGAAAGCCCTACTCTCGATCAAGAGGGTCTCGGCTCATTACGCGAAGGTCGACACGACTGTTTTGCAGGAGTCTGTCCCGGGAAGAGGTGCGCTTGATCTTATTTCCGAGACAGGAAATTCGCCACTGCCTTACGAATTAGCTTCAAAGGTTACTGGTTTGTATAGCATTCCTTCTGTTGAGACACAATCGGTGCAAAAGCTCGGCGGTGTTCTTGAGGCGGCCAAAGCGATCGGATACCCTGTCGTTTTGAAGAGGGATGGACTTTTTCACAGAACCGAGGTAGATGCTGTCAAAACTGACATCAGGAATGAGAAGGAACTGGAAATGGCCTTTCAAGAACTCACTGGCGTCGAGCCTGACATTGTCCGTTTCCCTTTCTTGGTTCAGAAGTATGTTCGAGGGGTCGAGACAATTATTGGTTCGAGGAAAGATCCCCAAATGGGTACGTGTGTTATATTCGGCATGGGTGGAATTTTCACAGAAGTGTTAGACGATGTTTCTATCAGGCTCCCGCCCTTGAGCATCGAGAACGCTTACGAGATGATCGGTGAGGTCAAGGGTTCGCGTTTACTTTCAGGATATAGAGGCAAGCAAAAAGCGGACATCAGCGCGCTCGCTCGAGCTTTGGTTAGTTTGTCCCAGATGGCAATAGATTTGAAAGATCGAGTATCTGAGATTGACATAAACCCTCTTTTCGTTCTAAGTGAAGGCAGCGGCGTCGTACCGGCTGACATCAAAATTGTTTTGGACGAGAACGCTAAACAAGTTTGAATCGTGGTAGCGAGGTCTCTGAATCAGCTTCTTCGAACGTTACTTGGACTCGCGTTCCAATTTTCACTTTGCCGAAATCTTTGGTCTGAATCGGCGCAATGAATCGAGGGCCTTCGTCCAATTCCACCATAGCAACGAGATACGGAACCTTGTCAGCGAATTGCTTGTTTCTGACGACCCGATTTACAATTGTGTACGTATAGACGCTCCCCATTCCTGAAATTTCTTCCCATTCTAGTTCGCCGCCACAGGTTTGGCATCGGGGCACTGGAAGCCAGTGATATCTCCTACAATTCTTGCAGCGCTGCATGACAAACTTTTGTTTTCGTGCAGCTTCCCAGAACGGCCTCGTCAAAGAGTTGGGTTGCGGCGATTCGTTCAATTATCATTCCCCAAAATTAGGGCTGCAGTGTTGATCAAATGGAGATCGTAGCTTCCTCCGCCGAAAGAACTCATGAAAGCTGTCTTTGCATTCTTGACTTGTCTCGATCCAGCTTCGCCCCTTAGCTGCCTAACAACTTCGATGACTCCGGTAAAACTTCCTGCCGCGGGCAACTGCCCCGCGGAAAGCAATCCTCCACTCGTATTGAACGGAAGATCTCCTTTATAAGAGAGATCCGTCTCCTCGATAAACCTTCCTCCCTCGCCTTTCTCACAAAAACCCGCATCCTCGAGTTGAATCATGGCCATTATGGAATAATCGTCATAACAATGCGCCAGCGAAATATCCTTGGGCTTGAGTCCTGCCATTTCGAAAGCCATTTTCGAAGCTGGTTTAATTCCCGTGACTAGTATATCGGGAGAAACTTCCGATTTTTCGCGATAGTTTACCGCAGTTCCAAAACCTTTCAGATTTACCTGATTGTTCGTCAGCTCTTTCGCCTTCTTGCTCGACGCGAGAAGAAAACCGGCCGCGCCGTCAACGACTATGGAACAGTCAAGCATTCTGAGAGGGTCGCAGATTATCTTCGAATCCAAATATTCCTCCATCGTAATTGTTTGCTTTAGGTATGCATTGGCGTTTAGCGACGCGTGAAGTCGTTGCGTAACCGCGAGCTTTCCGAGGTTCTCAGGTTTTGTCCCGTAGAGATCGAAGTGCCTTCTAGCCACCATCGCAAATTTTGTATTGGGCCCATCCATTCCGAAGGGTCGTTCGAACTCGTACCCGAACTGATGCGGTGAAAACATCATTCCCTCTTCCCAATTTCGAGCTCCTCCGCCAAGACAAAGAACCATGTCCACGAGACCTGATCGGATGTGCTGAGTTGCTTGCGAGATGAGAGTAGGAGCTGATGCGCCCGCGTGATCGCTCCTGATCAAAAGCTTCGGCGAAGCTCCTAATACTTCCGCGATCTCTCCAGTCCAGAGCTCAGAAACCTGAACGAGCGGCCCAGATACGGCGAGTCCTTGACCGTCTAGGTCGCTGATCGTTAGACCAACCCTGTCTAGCGTCAGCTTGGCCGCCCAAGACAAGTATTGCTCGGCCGTCAGAATTAGCTCGCCTTTATCTTTTCGGCCACGACTAACCGGTGTTTCTCCATAACTCGCAATAGCGATGTCGGGAAAAATTCGTATCCTCTCCGTCAACTTAGCTGGGCAGGATGGTTATCTTGTTGCTGGGCAAATACACCCAAGCTTGATCATGCTCTTGCAGTTTAACGTCCTCGGAACTGTGCAACTTGACTGTAGTGTCCTGACACCTCACTTCGTATTCAGAGTAATCGCCAAAGTAGGCGATTGACACCACTGTTCCAGGGAAAGTGTTACGATCGTACGCCTTCTCTTTGGTTATCAGCACAGTCTCAGGCCGGATGCAAATTGTGAGTTTTTTTGAAAGTTCTCCTGTAGAGGTCTTTACGAAGAGCCCGCCCATCTTCGTCTCCAGTTTGGCTTCTGCCCCGTCGATTCCAACCAAGTCTGCATCCATCATGTTGGTCTGACCCAGAAAAGTTGCGATGTTGGAGTTTTTTGGGTTCGAATATATTTCCCGCGGAGTTCCTGCCTGAACCAGTTCGCCCTTGTCCATGATTCCAATTTTGTGAGACAGAAACAGGGCCTCAACGCGATCGTGCGTAACGTATAGAGTCGTAATCTTCAAGTTCTTTTGCAGGCGCCTGAGTTCGTGCCTCATAGTTTCCCTCAGTCTCGCATCAAGGTTGCTCATGGGCTCGTCGAGCAAAAGAAAGTCAGGTTCAGCGACGATAGCTCGCGCAAAAGCAACTCTCTGCTGCTGCCCCCCGCTAAGAGCTGTAGCAGGGCGGTTCTCAAGTCCCTCCAGCTGAACCATGTCAATTACTTTGCTCACTTTCGACTTGATCTCGGAGTCTTTCTCCTTTCTAATTTTCAGAGGATATGCAATGTTCTTGAAAACGCTCATGTGAGGCCAGATTGCGTACGATTGGAAGACCATGCCCACGCTCCTCTTTTCCGCAGGAACAAGTTTCTGTTCTTCTGAAGAAAACAGGATTTTCTCCCCGCCTTTTATCAGGCCGCTTTCAGGCTTTTCTAGCCCAGCGATGCAACGGAGAGTAGTTGTCTTCCCGCAACCACTTGGACCGAGTAAGGTCATTACAGAGCCATCCTCTACGGTAAAGCTCACGTCTTTTACTGCGCTAACTTCACCGTAGCTCTTGGACAGACTCTTGACAAAAAGCTCGACCATTCTTGGATCATCACTCTCGCTAAATTAGTTATACGCTTAACTCACTAACTGCTCGGCGACTAATCTTCTCTGGACTAGTAGCAATCCCCCGATTAGCGCCCATAGAATTATCATTAACACGACCGAAGCAGCGCCTAGATTTCCTTGAGCCGTTGACCCGCTTCCGCTTGTGTACAGAGACCAAACGAATGTTGAAAAAACCTGATTCTGCGAATTCGCCAATAGTACGACGTTTCCAACAGCCTTGAAGCTGACAATGAAAACAAAAATCCAGCCTCCGATAACAGAGTTTCTCACCAAAGGAAGGATTACGTTTCTCATCGTTGCAAAAATTCCGGCGCCCGCGACTCGCGAGGCTTCTTCAAGGTCTGAATGGATCTGAACAATAGACCCGCTCATCACTCGAATTCCCTGAGGGAGGAATGATATCGAAAACGCAATTATCAGAACGCCAATTGTTCCGTACAGATCAGTCTTTATCGTGAGGAATGCCCAAAGTAAGCCGTATCCTATGAGAAGAGATGGCATTGCTAGAGGCAGCATCGCCAATCTTTCAAGATTGTATCTTCCCCTCAACTTTGTCCTGTAGACCATGAACGTGATAGTTAGAGCGAGCAACGCAACTACTGTGGCTGAGATTCCTGACGTTGCAATACTTCGAGTAAAGATAGCAAACACTCCGGTGCTTTTTGCAAAGAGATAGTGATAGTTTTTGAGGCTGAGATGCGCGAACAGACTGTATGGATTCCAGAACGGGGCAAGAGAAATCAAGACAACAACCGAGAAAGGAGCGATGACCGTGACGAAGAAGTATCCAACCATCGCTGCGAATGTCGCGTACCTCCATTTGCCAATCGAAATCACCTTTGATGAATACCCTCTTCCCGTGAGGACTTGATACTTCGAGGTCGAGCGGATCGACCGATAATATAGATAGAACAGAGTGGATGTCAGTATTAGGAGAATTGCTCCGTAAGTCGCGGCTATGTTGTAGGCTGGATGGGCGCTTGCCCCGACGTCGTAGTATATGGTCGACATGAAAACTTTGATGCCAGCGAGCTCTCCTATCTGTACGCTGGTTTCGAAAGCTTCCACACTGAGAGCCAAATCCAGAATAAACGCTGAAAGCGTGGCAGGAAGAACTAGTGGGAAGACTATTCTGAGGAAAGTCTGAATTGAACTGGCGCCGCTGCTCTTGCTACTTTCCTCAAGAGCGGGGTTCATGGCGCGCATTGCGGGTGAGATAACGATGTACGAAAGTGGAGCTAGGGCAATTCCGGTAGCCCATACCATACCGGCTAGAGAGTATATGTTGAAAGGCGCGACGCCGAACGCGTTACGGAGCCAAATATTGAGAATTCCGCTCCTTGAATCAAAAATATTGATCCAAGCCAAGTTTGCTACGTATGCAGGTAATGCGAGTGGAAAATACTGGGCATAGTGAAAAAATCCTTTTCCAGGTGTGTCTGTTCTCGTAAGAATGTAACTCAGGATCACTCCTAGCGTAACGGCAAAGACGGCAGAGCCCAGCGCGTACTCAACAGTATTGCGGAGAGTTATGTACGTCTGGTTCGAGTAGAATGCCTTGATGTAATTTGCCAAGGTCAGGTGTCCGGCAAATCCTGGGTTGGCGCTCCAAAAACTGCCGTAGAGCAGGAAAATTATCGGGTATAGAATGAAAACGGCCAGAAATCCAAATCCAAGAGCTAGGGCAATGTATGGGATTTTCGAAGCCATTACTGTTCTTTTCGTTTCGCTTGGAAATTATCGAGCTACAAAAAGGTTAAGCTCGGGCCACAATCGGCCCGGCCTATAGTCGAAGAAGCTCTTCGGTTTAGCCGAAGATGTTCAAGTATTCGTTGGTATACTCGGTCGCCAGATTGAAGTACGCTGCGTCTGGGTCTTGATAAGTACTCTGTCCAGGCGTGTATTGCTTCAGCGAGCTGGCGAGGTTGTATGTCGTCGGTACGTTTGTGTTGACAGGGAACCTGATAGAAATGTTTCCTATGGCTGCCTGACCGAGCGGTGACGTGCAGAAGTCTATGAACAGCTTTGCCGCGTCAGGATGCTGAGCACCTGCTAGGATTGCAGTGTTTGTATAAGCAAGCATTACTGGGAGTCCGGTGATGTTGAGGAATCCTATAGGAGCGCCCGATTGAATGTCCGGAAGTGCATCTGTCATCAGACCTACGAGGCCGATTCCATACTCACCAGAGGCTACATCTGACGTTACTGTGGTTTGGCTCGTCGTCAATACTGGAGCGACGTTAGTGTGCAACTGTTCGAGGAAGTTGGTCACAGTCGCATTACCTATCAAGTCAGACAAGGTACCAAAATATGCCGTCGCCGAGGTTCCAGTTGTGGGATCTAACATGATTACGTCACCCTTGTACGTCGACGATGCGAGCTGACTCAGTGTGGTCGGAGGGTCCTTGATCATCTGAGTGTTGTATTCGAAGACTGTTGGAAGAACGTATGTTGGTGTTGACATGTTCAGAGGATCAAGCAGTGATGATACTGAAGCTGGAAACGTACTTTCAAAAGGCGATACGTATGGCGTTATGTACTTGTCCTGGTATAGCGTGTAGATCGTCGAGTAGCTGAACTGCGCAATATCAGCTGAATAACCCTGAGCCTGCTCCTGACTCGTTATGGTTGAAATCGCAGTTGTCGGGGCCTGGTTTGTGAACTGCAGGTTTATCTTAGGATAGAGTGCGTTAAAAGCTTCCTGAAGCGATGGGAATTGCGAAGTTGTAAGGCTGGAGTATATCACCAGAGTCGTCTCTCCCTTTGATAACGCGGTCTGGTACAGTGCCTCGTCAACAGCAGTTTGGTTGATGGTAGATGTGCTTGTGCTGGTAGACGTTGAAGTGCTCGAAGAACTGGAACTGCTCGATGAACTCGAGGAGGTGCTTGAAGTTGATGAAGTAGTGCTTGTCGTACTAGTCGTTGATGTCGTAGTGGTAGTTGAAGATGACCTGGTCGCAAGGTAAATTCCTGCGGCTGCGATCACAATTATGACAACGACTATGACTGCCACTATGGTCGTGGCGATAGATTTTCTACTTCTAGCGATCAAGGTTTTCTTGTTCATATTAAAAGGCACGAAATTACACGGTGATATATATGGTTTGGCAACGTTTCGTTGCCATTACCAAAATCTTCATTCTTAACGAGGTTAATCCGATTTCATGGTAAAACTTTCGATAAAACATAGCAACATCGTACGATCGTTCGTTTCGACGGCACTGAAAGTTTCATCTGTTCTATTATCCTTAAATCAGATTTGATCACTTCGGAAAAATCTGATCAGAGTTGAAAGGCGCCGAACTTGTTGCTGGCTCTCTTAGTTCGCTTGGAATAAAATACGTCTTTGGAATGTCAGGTTCTTCAATATCTGGAATTTTAGATTCAATTTACACATCCAGTTCTGATACCGAATTTATCGGGATACGACACGAGAACGCCGCTGTCTTTATGGCAGATGCCTATTCGAGGGTAACTCATCTTCCCAGTGCTTGTGCCTTCCAGTGGGGACCCGGAGCAGCAAATTCAATGCTGGGCGTTGCAACGGCCTATAGAGACTCTTCGCCAATTATGATAATCACTGGTGACACTCCGACTGACAGAGTTGGTAGGGAAGTATTCCACGAATGGAACCAGTCTAGAGTGTTTAGCAACGTCACGAAATGGGGTCAGACAGTTTATTCATCAAAAGAAATACCCAGAGTGTTCAAGACCGCTTATTCAAGAGCTATTGCGGGAAGGCCGGGTCCTGTACATGTTAATCTCCCTCTTGACGTTCTTTCTCGTGAAACTGATCTTCCGGAACCGAAGCTCGTGCCCATTTCCAGAGAGACGTTCAGAACCAGACCTAACCCGACTCTCGTCCGAAAAGCACTCGATGTAATCCTCGCATCCAAGCAACCCGTGATAATGGCGGGAAGCGGTATTCTGTGGTCGGCGGCATCACCCGAGCTTCAAGAATTTGCCGAACTCCTGAGCATACCCGTGGCAAATTCGTGGTCTGGCCGCGGAGCCATTCCCGAAAATCATCCACTCTCACTGGGTGTGCTATGGGCGGCAGTAGGTCGAAC
>JASHPO010000082.1 GCA_030038075.1 Nitrososphaerales archaeon
GGGAACCATTGGAGAAGAGTACACAGTTTCTGTAGCAAATTATCAAAACTATATCTTCACCAACTGGCAGGACGGCACAACCACTCCATCCGAGACGTTCACTCTCACTCAGAATACTCAGTTGACCGCGTACTACGGAGACGCATCTCCCACTCTCACAATCGAGTCCTCTGCAATAGGAGGAGGATTATTCAACGGGATGTGGACGGTAGTTCAAACTGGCGGTGTGACAGTAGCTTCTGGGTTTACACCGCTCAGCCTCTCTGTAAATCCGGGAACTCAATATTCCGTTTCTGTGGCTAACTATCAGAACTACATCTTCAGCTACTGGAGTGACGGCACGACGTCTCCAACCGACACGGTAACACCTGCTCAGAGCCTTGTCATGATAGCCTACTACAACACGTAAACCCTGGACGCAAAGGATAGATTGAAACAAGATGCGCGAACTCCACGCAAGGAAAACGGCCAAAAGCTAGCTCAAAGGGAGAGAAAGTACTCAAACTCCCTGTGGCACGCTGATTGGCACACAATTAGAGATCCAAGGTGGAGCGGATCCTGGCTCGTCGCCTATGAAGACGACGCCTCCCGTTTCATTGTTGGATTTGGAAATCTGCAGGAACCTACCTCCAACGACTCCGTTGCCGTTTTGAATCGAGCCGTTAACCTCTACGGAAAACCCGCCTTAGTTGAATGGAATTATGGATCTGCGTTCAACTTCGTGGAATCCCGGAGAAGGGAGAACGGCATGACTGAATTCGAGAGATACATATTGCAACAGAAGATTAGATTGATTCTCGGCGAGATTGCCTACTCACGAACTAACGGGAAGATAGGGAGATTCTTTTCCATATTCGATAAGACGATCAAATATTTTCCATCGATCAGCGAATTCGTCGCTTGGTACAACAACTCGAGGCCACATGGATCGCTTCGGTTGGAAACGCCCGTGCGGGCCTACCACAAGAGGAAGGTACAGCTCGACCTGTTTTCCTATCCGTCATACCTTGAAAACTCCGTCGAGGTTATTTCCGAAGAACCGTAGAGGTGTTTGCGGGAGCAAAAAATTCGAGCCGTAATTTTGCTGGTCGAAATTATCTGCGCGGGCAAAAATGCAAAAACATCTCTGAAATGCGGCAACAACTCGCTCGACGTTTGACGAGATGTCTTTTCGTGGAGACCTGATCGAAAGACCTGTACCTAAGACCTGCCCTAACCCTAGAGACATTAGCTAGCTTCGATCCTCCTCCTAGGGGGTCCCCTATTGTTTTCAATAGACAATTGCAAATAATCAAGTGATTTTTTACAATTCTTGCATATCATTGGATCCTCATGCAATAGCATTTGATCCGGGTATTTTGATTTTTCAGGTCTGAAGGTACGACCACGCATTAGGTTGATCGAGAAATTGTTCAATCAATGGAGTTATGAACTTCTTACAAGATATTGGAAGTATATCCTATTACATAGTTCCATCTGAATTAAAGCGCATTGTACTAGACGTTAATCCAGTACATACTATGTCGAATAGTACCAAAAAGAAAGGCCGCGATTGGGAAAATGCCCTTCTGGTATGCATAGTGGCAGCCCTTCTGGGCATTATCGTGGTCGCATCGGTCATCGGAATCTTCTTCGTAAAGGACTTCGCTGCGCGTAATGACTTGGTTTCAAGTGCAATATCCAGCACGACAACTTTGCAAACAACGGCGTCGAAGGATTCGACCAGCTCCTCTTCTCTTACGACGGCCTCGAGTTCAACTGTAACCACTACGACATCGATTTCGAGCTCAATAAGCAGTTCCACCACTTCGACCACATCAGGTCATACGTCTTCGAGCAACGATCCGTCCTCGTCTGTTACCAGTCAAACCACAACAACTGAAACCACGACTTCGCTTAGCAATCTGACAATAACGACTACGTCTTCAAAGGCCACATCGGAATCTTCGACATCGGCAACGACGACATCCCGATCGACTATATCCGAAACTGCGACATCTGCCCCGACAATATCCGGGACCACATCCGATTCTACCACGTCTACAAAAACTACTTCTGAATCTACTGTATCCGAGACCACAACTCTAACCAATTCAAGCGAAACAAGTTCGTCTGAGACGACTACAGCAACGACTTCTCAGTCGTCAAATCAAACGACAAGCAGCCAATCCACGGTTCAGGTCACGATTCCTCTCATGGCTTCTGGAGCCACCGCACTATTCACTCCGATCGTAATCATGGCCACTGTCTTGGTTAGGCGCTTCGTCCCGTAGCTGAGCGTGGATCGACAAATTCGGTGAATTTGCAAAAAGATCTGATAAAGTGAATAACTTTGTAACAATTCAGCTAATGATTGTTCGTAGATGCATAATAGGATAAAAGAGGCTTTACATTTTGATGAAAATCCTTGCGGTAGGCGCCGATCCCGACGGAATGTCGCTGGCCGGTTTAGATCACGGGATTCTGGAGGCTGTCCAAACTGTCTTCTAAATGGGAGGTATATCCGATGTCCGGCACCTACGACGATATTCAACAAGGAATTCTATCAGTAAAAAGGAATCGGGGATGGATCGAAATTACGAACCTCATACTATTAGAATGTGTTCGAGGTTCGGTAAAGACACGCATCATGTACCGTTGCAACCTTAATTCAAAGCAAGTGCAACAATATCTGGATTTTCTCACAAAATACAATCTCATCGAAAAAAGAGACCGCGATGTTGCCCACAGAACTCATCAGTATTTTGCTACAGAGCTCGGCATGAAATTTATTGAGGCGTACACTCAACTTCATGAGGTCCTGAAAGAGTCGAGCATTCGAGTTATTAGGTGAAGAAATTAAGTTTAATTTTCAAAGTGTTTCTCGATCTAGCTTCATAAGGGTTCAACGTTCCATTTTGCAAACTTCACAATTAAGCTCTGATATGTCTGAAGAAAACTTTTCCGCGATTCTGGGCAGAGCGATATCGGTTCTAAAGCGTGAACGCTCTGAAGGAAAGACTAGTCGCGGCAAACTCAATTCAGGTCTGCTAAAGCTCGAGGCTCCGGAGAACCTTGTGCTCGTCGGAGACCTTCACGGAGACCAGGATACTCTGCTGAAGATTCTGGCGTATGTCAATTACCAGGAGTTCCTCGAGAATCCGAACAACAAGATAATTTTCCTTGGCGATTACGTTGACAGAGGAATCAACTCAGCGGGTGTCCTTTACACGATAATGAAACTGAAGATGAATTATTCTGACTCGGTCGTGTTAATGAGGGGGAATCATGAAGCACCTGCCCAATTCCCTTTTCCCTCTCATAGTTTATCTTCCGACCTGAAAAGGGAGTTTCCAAACAGCACGCCGGAACTTTATGAACGAATATTATCGTTCTTTGAACTCCTAACTGTTGCAACAATCATCGACGCGGAACTCGTGATCGTGCACGGTGGGTTGCCGATCACTCCTCCTCAGATAAGGTCAGAATCAGAAAGCATTTTGAAACAAGAACGCTCTCTGGAACAGCTACTCTGGAATGATCCCAAGGATGAAATCGACAATGGCCAGAACTGGCAGAAGTCGAGGAGAGATTTCGGCTACTATTTCAGTGAGAGCATTACAAATCAATGGCTAAGCGCGATCGGTGCAAAAGTGGTCGTTAGAGGCCATGAACCATGTCTCGGCGTGCACACGTGTCACTCAGATCGTGTTGTGACATTATTTTCGTCAAAGCAACCCTATCCCAAGTTCGAAGCCGCAATTATCAAACTATCAACTCAAGAGTTGTTGAGAGTGAGTGATGCTAGCGATTTAGTGAAAAGTTCGATTCTCATGAAGTGAGGCTTGAAACTAGCATGATGGGAGGCGTCACCGAATCATGCCGTGCTCGTTCCTCATGTGGAACCGAAACATCAATTCCTCGTCCGGTTCAAGCTCGCGAGACTCCAATTCTTCGCGCACAAGTGCGCAAAACGAGCAGACGGAGAATGAAATTGTGGACTTCAAGGCATCACCTACCCATCTGTCCTTCTCCCAATTTATGGCAGGTTGGTGCAATTTCACGGTAAGTTTTCTTTAGTAATTAGTTCCGATTTTGGGGTCTCGAAATAGAGGATTCTCCTAGGAGAAGATTAGCGACCACTTTTACGTTAGCTCTAACGATACAATATGGGGAAGCAACTTGTTCTCTGTATCCGCTATGAATGGCCCGGCTCAAGTTGGCCGAACAGAACCACGTGTCCCTAACATGTGTCGGAGGTGCGGCAAACTGATTTCCAAAGGAGAAATCGGGTTCTTCGCTCTAAATTCCGAAACTGACCGGTTCGAGCTTGAATGTGTCTCTTGCAGGTTGGTAAGCGACGTAAGATTTCCTTGGAAAAGCTCTATACCGAGAAAACTTTTGGAAACAGTTTGAATCTCGACCACGCTCCTAACGACTGATCAGAGCGCGCGAGTGTTGCGATCAACAGATCGAAGTAGACGGGTAATGAATTGTATGCTTTGCGCACTCCTAAATCTGTTACATAGACGTAGCTAACATAATCTAATGTATCAATGAATTTGGAGATTTCAAAAGGAAATTCACCGTACGCTATGTACGAAAATTTGTTCTTATCGCGATTCTTCTCGATTGATTTGAGCCAATCAGAACTAGGTATCCTTTCGCCTTCATAAATCACGATATTATCGACTGCTCTTAGGTAGCTGGGAAGAGTTGGCGTGCCAGCGTTTCCTACCGTAATACTACAGCCGAGTGACTTTGCAGTCTCTGTGAGTTCTGAATAATACTCTTCATAACCAGGTTTATTCGACATCTCGTCAAAGCATACACCGTCCACCTTGTACCACTCTGTGTAGGAATTTATATTCAAGATAGCCTCGCTCAAATGTCTCCTCGCGTAGTCGGTGTAAGTATAGCCGAGGACTTGGATCTGCATTGACTGAAGCTGCTCGATTGCCTTTGCGTAGTTTGGATCGCGCCCCAGTCCGGGTCCATTGTTGGGATTTACAATTACCAGAAAGGGAACGTGAGGATTCTCGCGCTTCACCTGAATGACGTTTGTCCAATTACTGTCAGGATAAGAGTATAATGGAATGATGACGCCAGTCATTGAATTCCCTACTAAATCGATCCGAGCGCGCTAACTCTTGGATTTAGAGAAGACCTGAGAAGACATTTTCTCTGTTTCGGAAAGTACGTTGCGGGCCCAGAAACGCAGGAGTAATAACGATAAGTGCGATGAATCCGAATGCTTCTGGAGTCATGTGTACGGTGGAGTTACTTGGTGCACTTGTACTATCGCCACAGGAAGGTGGGGAAACCTGATTGTAAATTGCAATTAAAGTTGCGTTTCCATTGAGCGTTATCGACATGGTCGGGTTGGTGCTGCTACCGTTCTCCCAATGAGACCACACATTCTCTACATCTCCGATATTTTGTCCGTTGATGTTCTGCTCTTCTCCACACGAAGCTGTGCTCATTTGGACGGTGTATGTCTCATGGTTGAAGAAAATGAACGGAAGGATGCTTCCACCAGTGAACGTTCCAGTATACGGTTCCGACTGAAATGGCGGAGTGACCGTAAGCCACATCCCCGAACTATGCAAGTCATAACCATTTACAACAGCCGCGCTTCCTATCTGAGTTCCATTGGGATACTCAGCTATAATATTCAGGGACGCTGCCTCTGACGGCGGCACATACTCAAACATGCCGGTAAGCGTGTCTGACGGAGCGGATTGGTTTAGAGTTACTGTATCATATCTTTGTAAATCAATCCCTGTGTTCTGATCGTTGATGTATCTTATGTAATAACTTCCGTACCAGTAAACTACGACTCCATACTGCACACCGAATTGAAGGTTGCTGAAAGTGATAGGGGTATTTCCAATAGCAACGTCCGTCCCATCAACCCGCAGGTCAACCTCAATACCATTGACCTGTGAAGTACCGTTGAGCGTTTCCCCCAGAACAGTGATACTTCCGCTTCCAGAGCTGCCCGATGCAGTACTTGTTACGATTGTCGTTGTGGCTGAGGTTGTGCTGGACGTACTAGTGATAGATGTAGTTGTGCTGGAAGTACTTGCAGTAGGCGTACTAGCGGTAGACAAACTTGCGCTAGAGGTATTTGTGCTTGAGATACTTGCACTCGACGTTGCAGTGGAGGATGATGACGTAGTTATCTGCACGGTCGTCTGAGAAGAGGTACTCGTTGGGACCGTCGTCGTCATAGTAGATGTGGTCGGAGGGATGTAATTGTTAGGGTTGACCCCAACTGTCGACGTTTGAGTTGTTTCCATGATCGGCGCAGTCGTCGAAATTATCGATGTAGAATCTTGGGACGTAGAACCCGAAGTACTAGTTGTTCTGGACAACGATCCTATTGAGACCGATGATAGAATGACGACGCTTGCAAGTATTACTGCCGCAATTAGACTTGTGGCCAGAATGATTGACCTATTCAAGCATGGCACCTGTTTTCCTAGTGAAGGAGTTGGCTCCCAAAATAATCGAAATGTAACTAAAACTGATTCCTAAAGTGAACTTTCTATGATTCTTCTAGAAGCTAGTAACTTGCAAAGCCTGCTGGAATTTAGCCATTCAAAAAAAAGGCGCGCCAATATCGCACGGCGCGTTTGCCTTCTACGCAGTAACGGCGGTCTTCATAGAGTCTGCTTCGACCAGTTCATCGATCTTCTTTACTATTTTGTTCTGCACATTGAAATTCCAGGCCATTTCGGCCACATCGAGCGGAAGGAAGAGTTCTGTCAAGAGAACAGTCTCGACGGCTGTGACCGCTATGTTCTGAATCCACTTTCCGATTCCTATTTGAATTGTGAAGTTTTCAGGAGTGCCATCAATCATGATGTTCATAGCGCGCTCCGCAGATATTATTTCACGCAAGAATCCGCCCTTCCGACACTGAATCAGCATGCGCGTTTCACCTTGCTTGGGTTCTTGGATTTTGAATCCGTCAGATTGCAGATACGCTACGATGTCGCCTCGTAGCTTGTTCAGGTCCACGTTACGATTCTGATACCGAAGAGTCTTTGTGGCTTTCATGCGCCAGAGTTTCGCGCGAGTATATTTCTGATTAGCTAAGGATTGTTACAGAATATACTGTTCTACGATCATAAAACCGAACTTTGACTTTCTGTACGCTGCATCTCGGAACCGGAATTTAGAATCTTTTCTATCTCGTTAGATGTTTTCCGCACAGTCGTGGGCGTGAGACTCGTGGCGCTGGCAATTCGAAGCTGGCTAGTATGCTCACCTGTTCTCCTCGAGGCGAGATAGAGGGCTGCCGCAGCCAGCGAAACCGGCTTCTTGCCCGACAATGTTGCGTTTTGACTCACTATCGAGAGGATTGAAAAAGCCTCCCTTTGCGTCCTCGTACTTATGCCAGCATTCCGCGCTATCTGATCCAGGTACTCCGAAGCTACAAGCTGCGGAAGCTGGATCCCCAGCCGACGAATGAGCAATTTACAATAGGGTGCAATAAATCTTCTTTCCTCCGAGGACCCTATCTCAGCTATGTCATCGAGAAGCCTAGGGACGTTCAATTTTCTACAAGCGACGTAAATTGCCGCAATGCAGATTCCTTCAACTGTTCTTCCTCTAATTAGCCCCATTTGATAGGCCTTGCTGTAGATCGACATTGCCTCGCGTTGAACTGAATATCCCACACCTAGTCTCTCAGCTGTCCTTCTGATCTCTGCCATCGCCTTCTTGATGTTTCTGTCCGAATCATCGGCCAGCGCAAGACTATCCAGTTTGCGAATCATGTGGAGGTTTTCAAGTGAAATTTTCTTACCTTTCGAGTCGACATTTCTCTTATCAATGAATGTCTGGATAAAACCGAGGTTCGAAGACTCTAAACTTGAACTTAGAGGGTGAGTCGGCTCGAGCTTGGTCTCAGGACTTGAAAATTCCTGGCCGACAACTAATCCGCAGCGCGTGCAAATCCGCTCTCCACTTTCAAAATCAAGTACAATGCTGCTGCAACACAGAGGGCACTTGAGCCAGTAAGCGCCTTCTACTATTTCATTTGTCGTTTGCATGGTAACATTCCATGTTCCTTTCCTTATAATGCCTTGAGTAAAATCGTTCTATGAAATTTCAGCGAGAAGATTGTTATGGTGAATTTCTAGGAAATGGAATGTTTCGTAATAGACAAAATGGAAATCTTACGACTTTGAAAATTCCCAAAATGAAAGGATACGCAGTCAGGAAAGCTAAAAGTGTATGATCAATAACTTTTGTTGTATAAAATTCAAGTAGACTCAAGTTCCATTATGATTTTGTTCAAGCGTTTTTTTGGGATGGTCGGTCATATTTCGTTCGTCTGGGTGAAGATTATCTTTGTCCTTTACCGGTACATCAGTCGCTGAAACTAGCTCTCTGATCTCGTCGTACGCATTTATGAAGCGTTGCCCCTTTTGAGTAATTGAATAAGTCTGAGAACCCTCCTCGTACAGGATTAAATGTCTCGACTCCAAAAGCGACAAGTATTCTTTGAGTTGAGTATAGGAGAGGTAAGCTTTGTACATGATTCGAGTGCGAGTAGCACCTGGGCTCAGTGAACGGAGTATCGTGTCGATGATCTCTGTGCTACTTCGGTACTTCATCCGAGCTCTAACTAGTCTCAGAGGCTAGAAATAATATAAGACTACTGTAAGAAAGTTCTATCGTGATCTTCCTCTAGTGATAAGTCAATTCGATATGGACAGAATTCCGTGAACATCTTAGCTATTGGAGCTCACCCGGACGATATCGAACTAGGCTGCGGCGGGCTTCTGATCAAATGTACAAAGCAAGGACATCACGTGAATATGTATGCAGTGACAAGAGGCGCAGCGTCCGGTGACCCCCTGCAAAGGACAAGAGAGTTGCAAGAGTCCGCCAAATTCATAGGCGCGGACAATCTTTGGATAGATAATTTCGAGGACACGAAACTAATTGTAAATAATGATCTGATTAACCACATCGAACATATCATAAACAGAGCTCATCCTGATCTCATCCTGACGCATTCTGCGGGGGACACACACCACGATCACAGGGCAATCGCCCTTTCAACAGTTGAAGCAGGAAGATATTTTTCCAATATCCTGGCCTACGAAATTCCATTAACAAAGGATTTTTCCCCCCAAGTCTTCTTTGACGTTTCGGACGTGATTGATAAGAAAGTCAGACTCATCGAGATTTTCTGGTCGCAACATAGCAAACTGTACTTAAAGGCCAATGGAATCAAAGGTCTCGCTGAATACCGTGCCCTGCAAAGCAGACTGAATACGTCAGCAAATCACGTCGAGGCTTTCGAAGTTGTCAAACTTTGCCTCAATAAAGAACTGGCACTGGCCCAAGTTCCCTATGATACATTGCCTAGAGTACCACAGCGAAGGATCAACCTCGAACAGATACTCGAAGGAATCTAGATTCGCTTTCTGGCATCCGCGAAAAGAATTGTCGTTTAACGTATTCGAAGAGACCACTACTACGGGGAGGAGAAATCGGGGGTGGATCGAAATAACAGGTCTCATTCTGGCCGAATGCCTACGAGGCGCTGTCAAAACAAGGGTGATGTATCGTTGCAACCTAAATTCGAAACAGATACAGCAGTATCTATCATTACTCCTCGATTCCGGCTTCTTGGAAATAAGGAGAGACATCAATCGCTTCACCGACAGCTACTATACAACTGAGCGAGGGATGAAGTTTATTGACATATACCAGCAACTGCAGCAGGTTTTAGAGCAGTCACTGCACGCGGGGGCAAAGCTGGAAAATTAGGGAAACGAGTTCTCACAACATCGGTTCAACGAGAATTCCTCCATCACTTTTGCTGTTCTCGAATGCGTAGAAACTCGCCCAAGGGTTCTCAGGCTGAACGAACAATGTGCCTTCTATTTCTCTCATCTTGAGTCTGATATCGGCGATTCCAGGAAGTTTTTCACTTATCTTAGGATCGGAAATGGTTATCAATAGTGAGGAGTCACAATTTGAGGTTATCGCTGCTTCGAACAACTCCAAGTCAATTCCAGCATTTGCGGGGATAGTACCAACGCCCAGCACACTTGACTTCGTGCTGGGACGCTTGAGTTTGTCGACAGATTTCCTGATCACATCTGTCCACGCGTCTGATTTCGCGTTACCAGATGCATCATTTTGAAGTCTAACGAGCTGAATTCGTTGTCTTTGAGCTGAATCAGGAACCCAATACTTCAGAAGGCCCTCTACAAAACCGTTGGGAATCCCGATTAAGGGCAATAATATCACGAAATTGTTTCTCTTAACGTAATTAGCCAATATGCCGGCAACTAGGCCAAGAGCCGACTTTAGATTCACAACAGGTTCCAGCTCTATGACAACTCGAGTTTGACTCGGGATGAGTCCGTCAACGAGTTCCGCGAAAAAGTTCAGGTTTGGATTCGTTTCATCGGCTCCATCGTTCAAAACCAGTTTAGGCGCTGCACGAGTTGCGGCTATTGTAGCGGCAGGATTGTAAGGCTCGAAACTGTGAAATATACCTTGATTGAGAGTAAAGAAATCCCAGGGCCTTCTAATCCTCACGCCCCGGAGCTTCGAAAGATGTATACGTCTTGTCTTTCTCGAGTCAATGTACCTCTCTTCAAGTTCGATTACTCCATCTACCAGATTGTCAAAGGTCTTGTCTTCCACATTTTCAATGACGAAAACCAGTTTGGCTCTAGCCCTTTGTCTCCATACTTGAAGAATCTTGGCGTTGTTCATAAGCGCCTCTTCATCCATAAAATCCCCAACGGCGTCCCACGTGTCAACAATTATGAGTGGAGAATTCGTGTCCATCAATTCGTTCGTAATTCTTTCGAATAGTGTTGAGGGCTCATCCAGACGGGCATCCACGAAGGGTGCTGTATCTACGGGTTCAACGTCTTCACTATTCTGAGTACTCGAGTCAACCAAGTACTTTTGGATCCAAGGATGGTATTGAAACAATTCTGATGTAGCCAATCTTGTCGAAAGATAAAGGCAGTTCTGACTCTTCATTGCGAGGCTCAGTACTGTCAGTGCCAACGTAGTCTTACCCGTTCCAGCTTTTCCTTTTATTGCCAAAGAAAACGCGTCTCCGCGGAGAAATTGCTCTAATTCACTGGGTATGCTACGAGGTTCAATGACCGATCGAAAATCCTTGGTGCTTCCTCGCATCTTTTAGCTGCTCTTTGCTGTTTCCTACTTTCACAATGCAACCATATTTAACTACTGATTGTTCTTTCGAAAGTTCTTTTCTTGGGGATTCTAAGGAGAAGAACATTCCGGGTCGGTTGGAAATAACTGCGTCGCGTAATCGTGGAAAGAATGCCATATACATTTAAGCCCTGAATTCTGTTCTGTGCGACGGATGAAGAGCATCTTACTTGTAGACGATGAGCCTGACATTGCAAATTCGCTCAAAGTGGGCCTCGAAAGGAAAGGCTTCAAAGTAGATGCTTTTAGCGACCCAACTGAAGCGCTAACCAAATACAAGCCCAAGGCATATGACCTGTTGATAATAGACATTAGAATGCCTAAAGTGAATGGATTTGAACTCGTGCGGGAGATAAAGAAAGTAGACGAAGACGCGACGGTTTGGTTTTTCACAGCGTTTGAAGTTTATTATGATGAATTCAAGAGAATGTTCCCTGATGTTGATGTGAAGTCATTCGTTCGGAAACCCATCTCGGCAAACGAGCTGGCCAAGAGAATCCAGGACGAGGAGATCAAGGAAAGGAAAATTCAATAACATTGTTACGTAGAAATGTGGCTTTTGTTTAATCTAGATTCAACCTAGACCAACTTTCGGTTATTTTTGAAAGTAGCAATTCATCAGCCCCAGTACTTTCCGTATCCCGGATTTTTCCATAAACTTAGCATATCCGACATTTTTGTAATAATGGACGATGTCCAATACGATAAAAGGTTCACCAATAGAAATTCCATTATCAGTCCAGGAGGACCCTTGTGGCTAACTGTTCCTATAAACAAGAAGCAAAAGTTTGAGCCCAATAACCTTGTGGAAATCAATAACGATATGCCTTGGCGCGAGCTTCATTGGAAGAGAATCCAGCTGTCTTACAATAATTCGAAGTTCTTCAATTTGTACAAGGACTACTTCAAGGAACTTTACGAGCGAAGATGGACAATGCTCTTCGATCTAGATCTTGAAACACTAAGGCAGGTGATTTCTTGGCTCGGGCTAAGGGTAGAGATAGTCAGAGAATCGAGCCTTGGTCTCGAATCGCAATCAACTCAGCGCCTCGTCGATGTTTGCAAAACCGTGGGCGCGGAAACTTATGTGGCCGGAGGCGGATCGAAGAATTATTTAGAGGAGAGGAAATTTGAAACGAGCAAGCTGAAGATTGAATATCAGAACTACGTCCCAGTCACTTATCCGCAGCACCTTTCTAAAAACTTCGTACCAAACCTCTCAATTATTGATCTTTTAGCCAATACGGGGAAGGAAGCAATATCATTGATAAGGGGAGAACTGTCAACACCGCTTTTGTCTAGCTGAGATATTGGACATATCACTCGACTGCAATTTGTAATAGTCATATCCAATGCGAGAATTAGGGCCACCGAGCTACTGGTATAATCCAATTAATCTGGTGAAAGTGAATTAGAGCAAATCTGAGCGCAATTCAAAACTTACTCTCTGTAGTACATCTCACGCCCTAAAACATGAGAGTAGGACGCTTCTCTTGTGGGAGCTAGAGCAGGAAAGTAGAACTTTTTACCATACCTACTTATTAGTGGAATCTGAAGGTTTTTCTTCAATTTTCCTAATGGTATACCGTCAACTTAGCGATGAACCAGAAAAGACAATTTCGATTGCTAGTC
>JASHPO010000083.1 GCA_030038075.1 Nitrososphaerales archaeon
GTCACATGCGGGCTGAATCTCTCGTCGTCCACCGTCTGAAGTGTGTGAACTGATTTTAGCAGGTTGTTCACGATCGCCGCCTGCTTTTCCATCTCCTTTCCGGACTTTGGATCAATACCAATCCAGACGACCGATATTCTCCGCTCGTCGGGGAACGTGCCAAGTCCCTTGAACGAAATTACGAGCTCAAACTCCTCGACGCGGCCGCGAAGAGTTGAAATGATATCGGTCTTGTCGACCTCGTCAATCTCTCCCAAAAAACGAATCGTAAAGTGCAGGATCTTCGGGTTTACTATTTTCAAATCCGCTCCGATGGAAATTAGCTCGTTTTGAACGGAATGGACCCTGCCTAAGAAATTTAAATCGTCAATGTCGTACGACAGAAAAGCCCTCAAGTGGATTTCATCCAGATGCGAATGTTTCCAAAAGATCGCAAAACCGCTCGAGGTTCTGTCAAGTCTTCGATTGCTTGAGTGCGCGGAATATTTTAAACACTCGGTCATGCAACGCTCAACACATATATCCAAATCAAACCGGAAAAAACAGTCTACGGCAGTTCGATGACACTCTGCCATAAGTCTGTAAAGCAGTCATATTCGTCAGATGCTAAACTCGCTGAACTAATGGAATCTTTCAGGTGATGGTCAATGACTGCGTCAGGGAGAGTCGTGAACCAGACTATGAGTGTGAAGGTGAGAGGAGATACCCATAGTTTCTGGGGGTACGCCTACTTTTGGGGCACACCCCGTAATAATATTATGGTGCGTAAAGCAAATGTAACACGTAGCATAACATGGCAGTATTAAATGTCAAAGTCGAGAAGGAAACGAAGGAGCAGCTTGAAAGACTTGTCAGAAAAAAAACTTACAGCAACATCAGCGAAGCGGTGAGACAAATTATCAAGGATCACTTGAATGAACATCCAGAACTTTTTGCACACGGAATCGATCTTGAACAACCGATAGGAGAAGCAAACAAGATGTCTGATTCAGAGTATGAGAAACTGGCTGCCGATATATTCAACCGTGGAGGAAAGAAGACGGCGGCCGAAATGGTCCGAGAATCCAGAGGCGGTTCGTAGATAGGGACCACTTCTATCTTAACACTAACGTCTTCATTTCTGAAATGAGGAAAAAAGATCCCTTTCATCCAGAGGCGAGAACTATAGCTAGGAATCTTGAATCCAAGGAGATTCAAGCTCACACCTCGCTATTGACTATGGTGGAAGTTGCATAGGTTGCCAGTAGACTATATCAAATGGACAGTCGAGAAGTCTCAGAGGGTAAGGAGCAAGGAGAAAGGGCAAAAGATGAGATTGCCAGGGGGCGAACAGTGTTTGTTATCAAGACGATTCAAAAACTAGCGTCCCTTAATGTGAACTTCGTTCAAATATCGGGTGACGCGAGGTTTTTGGTTCCGGAAGTTGAAACCAGCGTCCCGGCCATTTTCGACGAGGCAGTTCTGGTTAGTTTTCTTATTTCACTTAGGACATTCGACCTCATGCACGTTGCTGCTGCTAAACACGCCAAACTAGCTGACGGCAGGTTAGGAGCTTTTGTTACTGGGGACACAGATTTTATTCACAAGAAGCAAGAGCTGTCCAAGATAACTGGAATGCCCGTCCTTTCCCCAAAAGAATATGTCCTCGCCATGGGCTTAAGCTGAGAGAGCACAATAACTTCACCCAAAGTACAGAAAAGACTCCTCCGCAGCCTCTCTCAGAACTTCCAGCGACAAACTCCGCTTCATGGCGCAAGCTCTCGAAAAAGCCCGAAAGATCGGTCGCACGGAACGTATCAGAGACGTGAAGCAACGGTACGGGAACTTCATAAAGAAGGAGTATTCCTCAAAGCCCATGCTTCGCAGCTGAGTACTCGGTTGCTTCAACGGAAGGCTTGACAGAACCGGGTTCTCGGCACTGCTTAATAATAGATGACGGAGGAATGGTCGCACATTTCAAATTGCCCGAAGAAAAATCGGAGAGCGCTTCACCGAGGCTCGTAATCTGCCTCACAGGTATGCCCGGCGCAGGTAAATCAACTTGTGCAGAGGCGTCGGAGTCTCTCGGATTCGAGGTATTCCGCATGGGCGACGACGTAAGGATGGAAGCCGAGAGAAGGAAGGTCCCTCCAACAGACGAAAACCTGGGCGCGATAATGTTTCAACTCAGGCAGAGCGGAGGAATTGTCGCCATAGCGATTCTATGCAAGCAGAGGATCGAGCGAGACGCAAAGTCCAAGCTGATTTTAATTGACGGTATAAGGAACGTCAACGAGTTCATCGAGTTCAAAAAGCTCGGCAGGGCAGTGTTAGTCTCGATACACGCCACCCCGGATAGGAGGTTCAAATTCCTTCAGGCTAGGGGACGGAGCGACTCTCCACAGACGCTGCAGTCTTTCGAGGATAGAGACAGGCGGGAATTAACCGTGGGGATCGGCGAGGCGATAGCTCTCGCAGACGAAGTGATCATGAACGACGGTTCCTTAAACGAGCTCAAAGAGGCCGCCGTAGCTTTGTTCAAGAGACAGAAAGAGGAATATTTGGCGGAGTAGGACGTGTCGGAGGAAATCGACATCGTCGCCGAAGCGGAGGTAAAACACTCCGAGTCGCAGGCCAAAGTTGCAAATGCTCTCACCAATCTATTCGGAAAATACTCGGAGCTGCATTTGGAGGATGGGAGAGTTGTATTGACTTCATCAAACAGGGAAACGCTGCAACTGCTGAAAGACCAGTTTCGGGACAGGCGAATTAGGGCGGCAGCTCGCAGACTGCTCCTTTCTAGCGTCCAAGACGGCGGCATGCAGGCGGTCATCTTGTTCAACAAACAGGCTGCGACCGTTGGGATTGCCGCCTTGTGCGACGATCCGAGCGAATCCCCGCTCGGGCCTATAGTACTTCGCATCAGGTCGCAAAATCTCGCGGCGCTGATCGACTGGCTCACGAAGGGCTACGACTCTACGTCATAGACCATTCCGTCGTGTGCCGCAATAGAGTTCGGAAAGACTTCGCGCGCTTGTCTCACGAGCGCGGAGACGCTCCTATAGCGCGCGCTAAAGTGAGTAAGAATCAACTTCTCGACGCGCGCTTTTTTCGCGAGCTTGGCAGCTTCTCTCGAAGTCGAGTGCTTGTTTTCGAGCGCGTTCTGGGCGTGCTCATCGGAATACGTGGAGTCGAAGATCAAAACGTCAGCTCCTTTGAAAAACGAAAGAAGCGTCTTTGACGGCCTGGTGTCCCCGGAGATCCCGATTTTCTTGCCCTTCCTTGAGGGCCCAAGAACATCCTCGGGTCGCACGGTTTTCCCGTTCGTGGGGGAGATCACTTTGCCGCCGTGCTGAAGCTTTGACCACAGCGGACCTTCAGGAACACCCAACCTGAGCGCCTTTTTCACGCTGAATTTGCCCGGTTTTTCAGCTTCCTCAAAAACGTATGCGAAAGAGTCGTTAGTATGCTCCGATCTTTGGGCGTAGACCAGAAACTTGGGATGTCTGAACACGAGACCCGGCCTTATCTCGCCCACGTGTACCTCATACGTCAACCCAAATCCCAGGATTTCCCTGTTCAGCTTTACGAAATCGATGATTCCCTTCGGTCCGTAGATCTCCAGTTTCCTTTCACGCCGGTTCATCGACATCGACTGAAGCAAGCCCAAGAGACCGACTACGTGGTCGCCGTGCATGTGCGTTATGAAGACCACGCATTCTCTGTTAAAGCCCAGCCCCGCTTCGTTGATTGCGCGCTGGCTACCTTCGCCGCAATCGAAAAAGGCAACCATATTTTCGTAGCTGATGGCCGTGCAGGACAGTCCGCGCTCTTTGGTGGGAACGGCTGAGGATGTTCCCAGAAAATAGATCTTGAAATCCAAGAACTATCTTCTCTTCAGGACGCTGATCGCCCTAGTAAGATTTCTGTGAACATAGAGCAGATGCTCTTCTGTAAGTTCAAATGAGCTCGTGTAGTCAAGATCTACATGCGAGGGGTGCATCAGGACCAAGTATTTATTTGAATTTAGCACGCCGGAGGCGCCCGCCAAGAATTCCTTGATTATTTGCCCTGTAGTCTTTCTCGTTGTAGAAGAAGCGCGTCCGTAGGGGACGTCGGTCGCAATCCCGTCCACTCTGCTAAAAGGAAGGTTCCGAAAAGTCGAGTCGGCCCGCATGATCGAATCAAATTCAAGAGAAAAGGCTTCGAGGTTAAGCCATGCGCCGCGGGCGATCCAGCGTTTGACGTCAATGCCGAGTGTCTTTATTCCCATGACACTACTCTCGATTAACAGGCTCCCCGTACCGCAGAAAGGGTCGACGAAATAATCTCCCTCTTTTACACGAGCCAGGTTGACAAGTAGCCTCGCAAGCTTTGGATATATCGCGGAGGGCAGGAAGAATCTCCTTGCTCTGGGTCTCCTCTCTCTCCAGCTGAATTCTTTCACTCCATATGTTGAAACTCCAAGGACGAAACGACCATCGTCCAGTTTCTCTGCCTGAAAAACGCAATCGGGCTTATCAAGCGAAACTTTCGCGTGCGATCGTTCCTTTATCTTCGCGCCAATCTCGCCGCAAGTCTGTTTGTCGACGGATTCGCTCCTTACCGCGAAGCTTTTGTCTTTCAAGACCGCCTCGTCCATTCTATCCACGAGACTCTCTGGACTGGAAGAAATTGATACGAGCTCGCCTCCGAATCTCGTGTATGCAGCTCTTTCCGTAATTTTCCAGATTGTAGTAGGATCTTTCAGTTTGGAGTAGACCACTCTTCTGGAAAGTTTTTCGCAAGTTTCCGCGGAGTAGGTTCCCACCACCGCGAAAACCTCCGCGGAGGGCAGTGTGTGCTCCTCACCCGAAAGGACGAAGACTGACCCTTCCAAGAAAAGGACTAGCTCGGTTACAGCATTTCAAAATAGTTGGCGATCAGCGGGGACACGTCAACTTTGCTGTACTTGCTCGGAATCGTATTCGTTGCAATAATTTCGTCAACGCCAGCCTGCCTCAGCTTGTCGACGGCGCCGCCGACCAAAACTGGGTGCGTGCACGCCGCTATTATCCTCCTCGCTCCGTGCTGCCTCAATAGTTGAGCGCACTTTGCCACGCTTCCTCCTGTTGAAATCATATCGTCTATGATAATCGTGTCGCGTCCATGGAGATTCAGATTCTGATCCTCTGTCGATATTTCGCCCGTTGCTCTATCCCTTTTTTTCTTGAAAGAGACAAATTCTGACTTCAAAACGGCGGCAAAGGCCTCCACTCGATTGCTGCTCCCAAAGTCCGGCGAAACCGAGATCGGTTTCTGGAGCTCATTGTGCGCCCTGATGTACTCTGCAAGGAGTGGAATTGACGAGCAACTGTAAACTGGGAAGGAGAACAGTCCAAGCGCCTTGATGCTGTGTATGTCAACAGTCACCATTCTCTTTATTCCCACGGATCTCATGAGACGCGCAATCACGCCGAGCGTTACGACCTCCCCGTTCATGAATTCCTTGTCCTGCCTCGCGTAGCCGAGGTAAGGAACGACCGCGTAGACTTCTGCGCCCTCTTCGCTGAGTTTGTGCGACAGCGAGAGCAGTTGCACGAGGTGCTTGTCAACGGGAGGATACGTACTCTGGACAATGATGATTTTCTTGTTCCTTACGTCGTCGTCCACTCTGATCTTTGACTCGCCGTCAGGAAAATCGATCGTTTCGACGGTCACGAGTTTTGCTCTAAGCTTAGCTGACAGGTTCGCAGCGAGATCCAATGAGGCAGGTCCGGGAGCTACTAACCAGTCACTCAACTAGAACAGCGAAACGGGATTTTTTGAAATATAAAAATCAATTCAAAGAAGAACTTCTGATCGAAAAATAGAAGGGATTCAAAACATCTATAATTCTCGCAAAAAGAGTTTTTCTAATTGCCAAGATCGTTCTTACTTCCCGGTCAACCTACGAGGTACGCAAGAGATACCGCCTTCAAAATCGAACATCTTAGACTTGAAATCGAGCCGGATTTCGATTCAAAGAAAATCTCCGCGAAAGCAAGCTACATCATAATGCCTGTCGCAAGACCAATTTCTCACGTTGAACTCGACGCCGCTGGTCTCGAATTCGAATCTATTACGGTGAACGGAAATAAGGCAAGTTTCGAGACAAGAGCTAAATCTGTAAACGTAGATCTTGGCCTTGAGCTCTCTCTGGATTCCAGTGCGGAAATCGAGATAGAATACCAATCTTCTCCGAAGAAAGGCTTGTACTTTCGCGGGCCGACGAAAGATTTTCCCGGCAGAAATGTTCACCTCTTCACCCAGGGCCAGGCTGAGGACTCGAAATACTGGTATCCATGCTACGATTATCCGAACATGAGATTCACCTCGGAGATGATTGTAACATCGCCAGAAAACATGGTTGCTGTCTCGAACGGAAGTCTTGTTTCAGTTGACGAAACTTCTGACGGAAAGAAAAAATGGCATTTTTCTCAGCCGATTCCTCACTGCTCTTATCTGCTTTCATTGATAGTCGGCGATTACGAAAAAATTTCTGAGGAGCGCGGGGGACTCTCAGTCGAATACTACGTACCCAAGGACCGAAGGAGCGATGCGCCTCGTTCTTTTCATAAAACCCCTCAGATGATGGATTTCTTCGGAAGAGTTACTGGAGTGAAATACCCCTATCCCAAATACGCGCAAACGGTCGTTTCGGATTTCATGTTTGGCGGCATGGAAAATATCAGCGCCACAACTCTGACCGAGAAGACACTCCACGACGAAAGGGCTCACCTGGATTTTCAGAGCGAGAACCTAGTTTCCCACGAACTCGCGCACCAGTGGTTCGGTGATTACGTCACTTGCAAGGATTGGTCCCACGCGTGGCTAAACGAGGGCTTTGCGACTTATTTCAACGCACTCTTCCGTGAATACGACGAGGGCTTTGATGACTTTCAGTACACGATGCAGATGAATTTTGAAAAGCTGAGCGACGATTGCGACGAGAGGTATCACAGGCAGATCGTCGAGAACAGATACTGGGATCCGGAAGAGATGTTCGATTCGCACGCCTACGAGAAGGGAGCGTGGGTTCTGAATGGAATTAGAGGAGTTCTGGGTGACGAACTTTTCTGGAAGGCGATTCGCAAGTACCTCGCGACATACAAAGTATCGGCTGTTGAAACGAGCGATTTTCGAAAGATACTCGAGGAGGTCAGCGGGCAAAACTTTGAACAGTTTTTCAATGACTGGCTGTACAGTCCGGGGTTTCCAAATTATTTGGCTGATTATTCACTAGACGAAAAGTCAGGTCTCGGAAAGCTGGTAATAGAGCAGGTCAACGCCGAGGTGGACGGAACACCTATCTTCGCAAATCCATTCGACCTGGTGTTCACGTTTTCGAATGGCTCGAAAAAGACCGAGAAAATCTCCATGACGCAAAAGAAAAACTCGTTTTTCTTCAGCCTCGCGGAGAAACCAGTAAACGTAAGCTTTGATCCGAAAAACTGGTTTTTGAAGAAGCTAAAGTTTCGCAAACCCAAGGAAATGCTTCTCTATCAACTCAAATTCGATGAAAACTGCGTAGAGAGAATCAGAGCGTCATCGGAGCTCACAGATTACAAGACTCAAGATGTTATAGAAGCTCTAACTCACGCGATAGACTCTGACAAATTCTGGGGTGTGCAACTCGAAGTAGCCAAGAATCTCGGGAAAATAGGAACTGCTGCCGCGCTGGACGCTCTGCTCACAAAGAAAGACCACAAAGATCACAGAGTCAGGCGCGGAGTGGCAGCGGGTTTGAGGTTTTTCACCAAACTTGACGACAATGACAGGGCGATAAACACTCTCATCAACTACCTTTACACCGACTACTCTTACTACGTGAGGGCATATTCGGCGCACTCTCTTGGTTTCTATCCAAATTCTGAAAAGGTCTTCATTGCACTGAGAGAAGCTTTGAATCAGGGCTCTGTAAACGATCAGATACGCTACAGGGCATTTCTCGGATTCGCCGAGATGAAGAATCGTGACGCTCTTCCTCTAGCCTATGAATATCTCCAGTCAGGCAAGGAGTATCAGGGAAGGATGGGAGCCGCGCACGCGATCGGGAAAATAGGAAAGGGTGATGCCAGAGCCTTAAACGAACTCTTATCCGCCAAGACAGTTAACGACAACAGGGTCAGGGCAGAAGCCGCCACTTCCGTCGCATTCCTTGACGATACAAGTGCGATACCCCAGCTCGAAGAGTGGCTTTCAAGCGAAGCTTCGGGAAGTGTCCGCCGAAGGCTGCGTGAGAGCATCAACCTTCTTAGGCAAGGATCGTCAAAAGATGATCAGGACAAAATGAGAAAAGAGATTCAATCGCTCGAAGAAAGGGCAAAGAAACTCGAGGATACTGTGGCTTCACTCGAAAAGAAAGCTAGACTCTCTCCACTATTGTAGCGATACCCTGTCCCACTCCTATACACATCGTAGCCAGTCCATACTCGCACTTTTTGCGTTCCATTTCATGAAGCAGCGTAGTCATTATTCGCGCGCCCGAGCAGCCGATTGGATGACCAAGAGCTATTGCGCCGCCGTTTACGTTCATTCGGCCCGCGTCGAAATCCATGAACTTTAGGCAGGACAACACCTGCGCAGCAAAAGCCTCGTTCATTTCAACGAGGTCAATATCGTCAAGCTCTAGCCCGGCTCGTTTCAGGACTTTGCGCGTCGCCGGCACTGGACCTAGACCCATGAAAGAAGGATGCACTCCAGACACGGCTGAAGCGACGAACCTCGCCTTTGGAACCAATCCAAGCCTTTTTGCCTTCTTCCCATTCATGATTAGGACTCCGGCGGCTCCGTCGTTTAACCCGCATGAATTGCCCGCCGTCACGGT
>JASHPO010000084.1 GCA_030038075.1 Nitrososphaerales archaeon
CGTAGTCGTACTACTGGTGGTTGTTGTGCTGGAAGTGTGCAGTGTTGCAACATAGACACCTACAGCTGCTACCACGATGATTACGATCACTATAACGGCGATAATAGTAGTTCCAATTCCCTGCGTATTTTTTGACCTTACGAGCATAGAACGGCAAGATTTTAGCTTACAATTTAAGGATTTTCATCAATTCATCACCACATGTCCCTTCACCGTAGGAACTTTGCGACTATAGAGGCTGAAGGCAAAAGCTCATGTGAAAACTGTGAAAGCGAACGAATCAAGTCTAATAAAAATCAGGATCAAAGCGTGTAGATTTTTCGAGATGAAACCATAGTTTTAAACCCAGATATAGAACTCCGCAAGAATCACAAACATGGTGACTCGTCATGTCCTTCTCCATTCTCCATACGGGACACGTTGAAATCCGAGCAGTTGATCTTGAACGTGCTCGCGGTTTCTACGTAGACGTACTAGGAATGGTTGAAACCGAGAGAGAGCCCGGCAGAATCTATCTTCGGGGAATTGATGATCCATTCCATCACTGCCTAACCTTGAGAAAGGCAAACAGTCCAGGTTTGGGACATTATGGATTAAGAGTCTCGAGCTCAGGGGACCTGGACGCTTTAGAGGAACTGCATAAAAAAAAGGGCATCCTTACGCGTAAGATTCCAGCGGGTCACGAGAAAGGTCAGGGAGAAGCTTTGAGGGTCGAAGATCCTGCTGGCTTTCCAGTAGAATTTTACCACGACATGGATCGAGCTGACATTCTAGTTGGCAAAGCAGCGTACCGTCAGGGAATTGAAATCACACGCATAGATCATGTAACGAACTGCACTCCTGAGACCAAGAAAGAATTTGATTATTATACTTCAGCGCTCGGATTTGCTTTCAGTTCATATAGAATTAATGATAAAGGAGTGATAGATCGAATGTTCCTTCGCCGCAAAGAAAATACCCACGACTTGGGATTTCAAAATCAGCCGGGACCTCGCAACCGTCATTTCGCGCTCTGGGTGAAGGATTGGCCAAGTATCATACGCGCTTGTGATACACTGACAATGTCCGGGCTAAAGGACAAGATCGAATACGGCCCAGGAAGGCATACGCCCTTTGACTTCGCGGTCTATCTCCATGACACGGAGGGCAACCGCGTCGAACTCTACCACGATGAAAGAATGTTCATTGATCCGGAATACAGCGTGGTTCAGAGAGCGCAGGCTAACGTTGGAGGACAAGTGTCTTTTCCATTCTGGGGAATGCCTGCTCCTGAAAGTTACATTTATGATCAACTACCGGTTGAGTCTATTATAGACGGCTCCCTGAAACCGAGCACGCCGGAGATACGTGGAGATTCAAGTCTAACCGAGAGTAGTCTCCTTCCGAGGATGTAGTCCGATACCTGATTACATTAGTTGTTGCTTCGCTTCTTTGGATATATGAGACCAAAGCTCCTTCCTGATGGCGGCAAGCTCCGGCGATTCGGTATCTCTGGGTCTTTTTTCAGTGACGTTGAGCACTTCAATTATCTTTCCAGGCCTTGAGGACATTAGAACAATTTTGTCTGACAGGTAAGCTGCCTCCATCAAACTATGCGTTACGAAGATTATAGTTTTTCCCGTTTTTTGCCAGATATTGGTCAGCTCGGCTCCAAGTATCAGCCTGCTCTGCTCGTCGAGTGCCCCGAAGGGCTCATCCATCAGCAGTACATCTGTCTCCAAAGCAAGCGCCCTAGCGATACTTACTCTCTGCTGCATCCCGCCAGAAATTTGAAGCGGGTAGTAATCCTTGAACCGTGATATTCCCACGAGTTCCATGTATTTTTCTGCTCTCGGCCTAATCTGGTCTTTTGGAACTTTTCTAAGCTCCAGGCCGAACTCTACGTTTTTGAGAACAGTCTTCCAAGGGTACAAACTCGCTTCTTGAAAGACCATCGCCATCTTAGTCGGCTGCGGTTTGATAATTGTGATTCCGTCGATCATCACTCTGCCTTCAGATGGGTTTAGCATTCCTGCTATTATGTGCAGGAGCGTTGATTTGCCGCAACCGCTCGGCCCGATCAGAGTTACGAAAGATCCTTTTTCAACGGAGAGATTGATCTCCTTGAGCGCTTCGAGGACGACTTTGCCTGAGCCAGCTTGGTATCTCTTAGATACACCGTCAAGCTGGACAACAACAGACATTTTTCGGCTTCCATCACTTGCGGGATTACATAAGATTTTCCGAATTTTGTGTAAACTAAGTTAAATGCGAGCGCATGACCATCCATTCAGGTCATTACGGAACGAATTGCTTTGTCATTGCTAGCTGCGTCGGGCAAGTTGAAGTCAATGGGATACTTTGATTTTATCATCTCATAGATTCGGAACGGGTTTTGATGTGAGTCCGATATGTGAACCCCGAACGGAAACACGGCGTCCTGCACCGCGTTGGAAATGGCAGCGAGCGGCGTACCTCCACCTTCTCCAACTCCTTTGATTCCTAGTGGAGCAAATAAGGAGAGATTCTCGATCGAGTCAGTGATCAGCTCAGGAATTTCCAGAGATGTGGGAACCAGATAATCGACGAAGGTGCTGCTTTCCAGCTGACCCGTCTCTTTGTTGTACTCAAAACTTTCGTACATCGCTGCTCCGATACCATGCGCAGTCGCGCCGTGTACCTGACCTTCTACTATCATCGGATTGATTTGTCTGCCGCAGTCATCAACTATTGCATACTTCAGAATCTCCAGTTTACCAGTCTCCAGGTCGAGCTCGACCACGGCAACGTGACTGTGATACGCATACGTAAGCGACTGGTTGAATCTCCACTTTTCGTCGGGAAATGTGAAATCGGGCGGATTCCAGTAGTGAATCGCGATCAGGCCAGGCTCCATTCCACGTGGAAGCACAGCATAATTTCTCCACGCGGTATGAGCTATCTGTTGCCATGATACCTTCCTGCCGGAATTGAGGTCTACGGCACATCCTTCTCGGAAAACGATACTCGCATTCTCCACCTTCATCAAATGGCTCGCTATTTTTGATGCCTTGTCTTTGATCTTCTTTGCGGCGCCCAAGAGCGCGCCCGTTCCCGATACAGCGGATCTGCTCGCATATGCACCGGAATAAGGTGTGTATGGAGTGGTGGCCGTGTCGAATCCGATTAGAACTACGACTTTCTCTGGACTGACACCCAATTCATCGGCTACTACCTGAGAGGCAAATGTCTCATGACCCTGACCTTGCGGAACGGTTCCCATGGCCGCGGTGATTTGACCCATCGCGTCGATGAATACCAATGCGCCCTCCGAATGACCCGATGTCTGAGCTTCCGGATTTGCGATTCGGCCCTGACCAGCATTCGGAGTTCCGGGTTGCAGAACTGTCGCTAACCCTACCCCGATCACTTTCTTCGAGCCCTTGTTTTGCATCTGCTTTGACCTCCACTGCCAGTAATCGGCTAGTTTCATCGCTCTGCGAAGCGACTCGGGATAGTTTCCTCCATCGTAAATTCCACCGCTCGGAGTGACGTATGGCATCTCGTCGGGTCGAATGAAGTTCTTCAGTCTCACTTCAGATGAATCCAATCCTAGTTCATGAGCTACAGCGTCAACAGAGCGTTCAATCATCCATAGATGCTGCATTCTAGAGTACCCTCTGTTCGGACCGATTGGCGCCTTGTTTGTCAGGACTTGGGTAAAGTCCATGTGAAAATTCTTGAAATGATAACAACCGGGTGTCACCTGCGACCAGATGAAGGCGCCAGTAGGTTCAGTCCTCGTGTGAGCGCCGCAATTATCCCAGGCTGTAATTTTCATACCCATGATGGTGCCGTCTTTCTTTACCGGAATTTCGACATCGAACGTTCTCTCGTTCCCGTGGCTTGCCACGAGAAGGTGTTCGCGCCTTTCTTCAATCCACTTAACTGGCCTTCCAGACCTCATTGAGAGCAGGCTGACAAGAATTACGTTGGGGTAAATGTTGACCTTGTTACCGAAACCGCCGCCAATGTCGCCGGTGACGATTCTGATTCTATTTGAGGGAATTCTAAGGGAAGTCGCAATCGAGGGCATATGCATGCCCGGCTCCTGATCGTTAGAATAAATGGTCAGATTCTTGCTTCCGGGGTCGAAATTCGCAAGCACGGCGCAATTCTCGATTGGAGTCGAGCTGAATCTGTGAAAATAGAAGCTTTTCTTTACGACCTTGTCCGCATCTTCAATAGATTGCTCAATGTTGCCGTAGTCCCAAACACCATGGAACACTATGTTTGTCCCGACCTCTTTATGAATGAGTGGAGCTTCTCTGGTCAGTGCTTCTTTCACATCAAGTACGTGTGGGATGGATTCGTATTCAACTTCGATTAGCTCTAACGCATCTTCACAGATCGAGCGAGTTTCCGCGACCACTGCCGCGACAGGCTCTCCTACGTATCGAGCTATTCCAACTGCCATGCAATAGTCTTTCAAATTTTTTGCCGGCCCAGCTACAAATTGGTAGAACGGCTCAGTCATCTGACGCACGTCCTCACCAGTCAAGATGCATATCACTCCTGGAAGCTTATGGGCCGCCTCCGTGTTGATGTTAAGTATCTTGGCATGCGGGTAGGGACTTCTCAAAAATGCCGTATAAGCCATGTTCGGAAGCTTGAGGTCGTCCACGTATCTGCCGCAACCAGTTATGAGACGAAAATCTTCTTTTCTTTTTAGCGGCTGCCCAACCCAAAGCTTCGACGGTTTTTGGACGAGCTCGGTTACAGTTGCCATTCCAGAATCCTTTTGCTGACCGCAACGTTATTTCAAGGTTGTCGTACTGCAAATACTGTTCTTAGTCTTTCATTTTTAGCCAACCCTTGGTCCAATCAAATTATGAAACAAATTCAATGAAGCAAATTCAGAATTATGCAAAACGACCAACTATCTGAAGCTTTAGCCACTCAAAATTTAAATCCTAATGCTGTCCTTGATCACAGGTCTCTTCTTTTGTCCGTAAGCAAACTTGTTGAAAAGGAGCATATGTTCGTTGGCGAGCCTGTGCCGATGATAGAATCCTCACTTGTTGTTACTGGCAAAGGCAGCTATCCTTCCGATATTCATCTACCTGACATGCTTTATGGCAAAATCCTCAGGAGTCCTCATCCTTCGGCAAAGATTCTCTCGATTGACACTAGCCGAGCAAATAAATTACCCGGCGTGCAATGCGTGATCGCCGCAAAGGATCTCCCGCCGGCGCGCTATGGCAGGAGGGTTCAGGATAGGTACGTGCTCGCAAGAGATTTTGTTCGTTTTGTCGGCGATCCTGTTGCTGCAGTTGCAGCAAAGAGTCCTGACATGGCCCAAGAGGCTGTTAACCTGATAGACGTCGAATACGAACCTCTGCCTGCGATATTTGATGCAGAGAAAGCAATGGAATCTTCCTCTCCATTGATTCACACAGATTTTGAGAAATACGTGAGCGGCTGGGCTCCCGGAGGCCCTACACGTGTTTCCTTCGGGACGATAGGCGGGATGCTCAGAAACGTCACAAACTCCATGACCGTAAAGTGCGGCGATGTCAAAGCGGCCTTTGAGCAATCAGACATTATCGTTGAGAATCGCTACACTACTGCTTGGGCTCAGCACTCTGCTATGGATGTTCATACCGCAGTAGCACGGCCTGATCTGGATGGCGGAGTGACGATATGGACGGAGTCTGTTTTGACTCACGCCGTCGTCGCAATCGTCGCCATGGCGCTGCAACTTCCGATGTCGAAGATCAGGATCTCCGTGCCCATGGTCGGCGGTAGCTTCGGCTCGAAGAACGCGATGGAGATCGAGGCAGTATGTGCTGCTCTTGCTCTGAAGACGTCAAAGCCTGTTAAATTATCACTAACTCGCAAGGAAGAGTTTGCTACTGTTGCCAAACATCATTACACGATATATATCAAGGACGGAGTAAAGCGTGACGGCACTATAATTGCTCGCAAGATGAAGTCCGTCCTAAATGGGGGAGCTTACGCCTCCGGGAACGGATATGCTGTTACCCGTTTGACAGCTTTGGGGGCCATTGACGCATACAGAGTTCCCAATGTGGAGATCGAAGCTTATCGAGTTTACACTAATCTTCCGCCAGCCGGACCTTTCAGAGGGTTTGGAACAGAAGTTGTATGGGCGATTGAACAGAATACAGACGTAATAGCTCGCAAGCTTGGAATGGATCCTTTGGAGGTTCGAAGGAAAAATCTGCTACGTGAAAATGACATCAACGCAGTTGGAGAGCGAGTCCACGAGCTACCGCTCCAAGAATGCCTTGCAAGTGTGGCGAAAGAGATAGGCTGGGATGGGCCAACCGCCAGAAGTGTGGGAGATTGGAGAATCGCAAAGGGGGTTGCGATAGGAAATAGAGCTTCTTACGCTCCCACGACTTCAAACGCAGTCGCAAAACTCCTCCCCGATGGTTCTCTGAACCTCGATGTTTCGGTGGTGGACTCTGGTCAGGGAATCAGGACGGCGCTACGTCTCATCGCAGCTGAAGTTATTCGAATACCACTGGACAGAATAACTGTGACGTTCCCCTATACCCCGTTTACTCCGGCCGACGAAGGTGCAGTTTCTAGCCGCAGCACATACAACACAGGAAACGCTGTCAGGATTGCTTGTGAGAGAATACGCGACAGACTTCTTGAGTCAGCATCGATCGTTCTGGGAACCTCAAAGGAAGAACTCGAAATTCAAAATGGCGTGATCGCCAAAAGAGGAGCAATATCAAAGGACAAGTCGATTTCTCTTCAAGCTCTCTTCGCATACAAGCCTCCCGCGGAGGGATTATTCATAGGACAAGCTACTTGGACGGTCAAGGGATCGCAAATGGACAGTGCCACCAGTCAACCCGTGGGTCTTGAGCCTGGAGACGAAGCGGTTAAAGTAAATTCATTCATTACTCCAATCGCCCAAGCCGTCGAACTTGCAGTAAACGTGAACACTGGAGAAATTCAGATTCTAAAGATCAGGTCCTCGTGTGATGTTGGTAAGTCAATTAATCCCAATGTAGTGACGGCGCAGCTGGACGGCGCTACGACCATGGGACTCAGCACGACTCTTTTCGAGGAGACATCTTTTGATGAAGGACGTTTGCTAAGTTCTGGTTTTCTTGATTACAAGTTGCCTACAATACTCGACATACCTAGCGATATGAAGGACGTTGTGTTTGAAACCCCAGTCGCTGAGGGACCTTTTGGCGCGAGAGGGGTGGGAGAAGCAGGTTTCGTGGGTATTGGCGCCGCAATTGGTAATGCGATTTTCAACGCGACCGGCGTGAGAATACGCGATGCTCCTATCACACAAAAGAAGATTCTTGAAGCTATCATGGAGTCTGAAGGCAAAATCATTCCAAAGGCCCCGAAGCTAAAGGGCCGAATTCTAAGTTCCAGGCTGTAGCACTTGACCGATCGCCCGCTTTACTAGGGCGGTCGTAAGGCGCACTCTGTAAGCATTCATCACCAAAGGAATCGTCTTCTGGAAAGTCTTTTCTTCTACTGCCTTTGTCACGAGTTCCTCGGTAAGTCGCTTGCCTCTAAGAGCTTCCTCAAGCTTCTCTGCTCTGTAAGGGGTATTTCCGATCCCTCCAAGAACAATTCGAACATCTTCCCAGAGATCCTCCTTCACCAGAGCGAGGAGCGTCACAGAAGAGAGAGCGAAGTCGAATGACTTCCTTACTGCATGCTTTAGGAAAACACCGGTATATTCTTGCCAAAGAGGCTCGATCCGAATTTCAGTTATGATTTCGTCTGGCTCGAGCGCGTTTTGCTCCACGTTGCCGTCCCGCTTGAAAAATCCTGGTAAAAGTTGTTTTGGAGATATAATTCTGCTTTCCGAAGCTCCTTGAACGGTTATCCTTGCATCGAGAGCCGTTAAAACCGGCGCGAGATCCGAAGGATGGACTGCAAAGCACAGATTGCCTCCTAGGATGCTGTGATGAAACCTGTTGTCTCCCTCCGGAGCATAACAGTACTTTCCCTTATTCAGCCAGCAATCGTAACCTTCGAGAAGGTACCAACACCAGACTTCTTGAACGAGATTCCCAGCAACAGTGGCAACATTTCTGATCTGAGGTGAAGCGATCGAGCTCGCGGCATCTGCGACAACGGGAAGCCGGCTTTTGATTTCTTCGGAACGCTCCAGTTGACAGATCTTTGTGAGAGCACCGATCTTAAGACCATTTTTCTCATCGAACTTGATATAGTTCAGGTTCTTGATCGAGTTGATATCGATCAGATAATGAGGAGATCTCACGCCTCTCTTCATCATGTAAAGCAGGTTCGTTCCCCCAGCGAAATACCGAGATTCATCTCCGTACCTGTGGTGAAGGGAAACGGCTTCACTGATCGAATCCGGTCTTAACAACTCAAGAGACTGAATCAGACCTCGCCCCGCATTTTTCTCGAAGCAAGAGCAACCGATTCCACATATCTGGTATAGTTAGTGCATCTGCAAATATTGCCTGAAAGAGATTTGCGTATTTCTTCAACGGTGGGATTGGGAACTCTATCCAGCAATGCCTTTGCAGACATAATGAACCCAGGGGTGCAGAATCCGCATTGTGAAGATTCCGTATCAAGAAATGCTTGCTGCAGCGGGTGTAATTTTTCCCCTTGTTGAAGACCTTCTATTGTAGTGATTGATTTACCCTCACATGATGCTGCGAGTAGGAGACATGAATACACTGGTTCTCCATCCATAACTACAGTACATGAGCCACAAGTACCCTCGTCGCAGCTCACTTTGGTGCCTGTTAGCCGTAGCCTTTCCCTTAGGATTTGGCTCAAAGTTTCATTCTGTTTTGCTCGGATTCTTTTGCGTTCGCCATTGACAAAAAGAGTGAGATGGCTACTTGCACTCAAGAAAAATCTTTCTTGATTAGGAGTGTTCGGTATTAAGACTTATCTTGACAATGAATCTATGTAAGAGCGTTCACTCGCTAGCCAAAGAAAGCAATTCTTTAGGAGTAGCTGACGACCAATGGGAGTGAACAATCTTCCAGTTGTCCTCTTTCTTGAGGATTATTGTGGCTCTTATTTCGCCCTTGATTCTTCGCTTTGCGGTGTTGAGTGTATCAGAGGCGACTACAGTTACGTAAGCGAATTTTCCCGAAATCTGTACATCCATCTTTTCGATCTTAGTATCTAGGTCGGGTATCTTTCGCATCATAGAGAGAATATGCTGCAACGCGTCATTATTTTCCATCAACGAAAAGGGTGGGTAACCTCCGAAATGAGTGAAATTAGTGGCGTACAGACTTCGGACCTGACTCAGATTCTTGCTATTCATGCTTTTTACCAAATCTTGAACGATGTTTCTGATGGTTAGAGTTGAATCATCTTGTCCATGCAAATTACGTTTGCCCGTTTTGCATAACCTTTCCAGCTCACGTGTCCCTAATTTTGCCGTAACAACAAGTTTTGCGGTATTCCATCTTTCGTTGGGGTCATCTATGCCTGCAAGAATCCGCGAATGCTTTTCCGTAAGTGCGGAAAGAACGACATGCCTTTCTTCGTCTGGCGCGACGGATTTTGGAAGTAAATGAAGCATAGCTATGTGCAAGGAGACGTAAGCAGGAGACCTGCCAATCATCTTCGCGATATCAGAATAGGTCTTCCCGGAGACCCTGTGAAGTTTCTCAAAAAGTAAGGCCTTCTCATAATCTGTAAAGTCTTTACGATCGGAATTTTCGATAAAAGCGAGAACTAAAGAGTCGATCTCGGATCGCTCAACGACCTCGGCTCGAATCGTTTTCCAACCAAGATTCTTCGCTGCTGTAACTCGCCTATTGCCGAAAATTACCTGATAGGAACCGGTCTTCGAAGGATGCTCCCTCAAGAGTATGGGCGCGAGTTGCCCGACATTGGAAAGCGAATGGGAAATGTCTTCGATTTCAGATAGTGTGTTAAGACGCGAATCAATGCACTCTATTTGGGCAAGCGGGACTTCTCTCAATGCCACCGTTTATATTGACAAGATAGGGGTCTATTTACCTCTTTTTACCCGGGTTAAGGATCGAATCGATGAACCAACGGTGTTCAAGGCGATTGCCTTTGCCTCCATGTCAAGGGACACGGAGAGTTCCAATTCATGCATGAAACCGATCTTCGGCTGACCTTCTTTATCCGCTGCTCAGACCGAAATTCAGGAAAACCCTGTCAAAGCCTTTAATAAATCGCCATCGACAAAACTTGCTTCATGAGCTATAGTATCACGGAAGAGGACGAGAAGATAGCTCGTGAGCAAACTCAAAAGAAACTGAGGGCGGTGGTGTCACGGGAGTTGCTTCCAAACGGATCTTATGCTCCTGTTCCAGGAATTTTTGATATTGCTTGGAAGGGTCTGAGTGAACTTCCAGCTTATGATTTTCTGAAGAGCCTAAGAGAATTAGATAACGACATTATCAAATCGAGGGAGCAATGGGCTCTAAGATGCGCGCCGATGTTGGAGAGGGGTGAGTTTACGTTTGAACAAATGAAAGCCTTTGAAATTCATGCTTTCAAATTCACGGACTTATATCCGATTACGATAGCCCGGAACGTGTTTGATAATCTGAAAAATCGTGAGGTTCGTGATCTTATTTTACGTCACTCGGCCGAAGAAATGGGTCATTCGGAGCTGCAGGCCGACTTCATGGTGGACGGGCTCGGAATGAACCGCTTGGAGGTATGGGATGCTGTGCAACTTGGGAACAGTAGCGGTAGGGCAGGTTTTTTTGGTGGTGACTCAAGCGAAGTAACGGAGCTTCGAAAAGATTTTCCCGAGTTATCTTACGCGATTGTTCCTTTTATCGAACGCGTTGTTCCACGCAGCATGCGTATGATCGGAAATGCCCTTCGAAAACAATATGGCTTCAAAGATAGCATGTTAGGATTTTTCGATCTTCACAGTTACATCGACATTTACCACGAAAGATTCGGTGCCTACATTCTGTCAAAGTATGCGACAGATAAGAGGGCACAGGAACTTTTCATTACTGCGCTTGAAGAACGCAGAAAAAATGAGGCCGAGAGCCATATGAACGCTTACTACGAATTGAAAGCGAAATAGTTCACAGATACTTTGGAATCAAAAGATGTGTTTTGGCAGGCCCGAGAAGGTTTGAAAGCGCGCTGCTGCGCGTCAAGAATTTGGAAGAATCAGTCAAGTTCTACACGAAAGTGATGGGACTGTCTGAAGTAATGCGAGATCGTAACGGCATCGTATACTTAGCTTGTGGGCTAGATGAACACCCCGACATGGCAATTGTAGAGGGAGGAACAGGCATGGATTGCTTTACAATGCGGGTTGATACCGAGAAAGAGCTAGAAGCCTATCGCGCGAAGCTCGCTGAGAGGAATGTGGCAACGGATGCTGGAGAAGATAAGGAACCGAATCAGAAGAAATGGATCCGATTCAAACTTCCTAGTAGCTATGTGATTGAAATTGCAGTCATAGCTGAGAGAGACTATCCGCGCTCCCAAGAGCCATTTATTCGCTCGCGTCCTGCCCACGCGCCAATTGACGCTGATCATATCAACTATTTGGCTCCCGACGCGAAAGCGGAGTTGGACTTTCTCAACAAGGTTCTTGGCTATGCAATAACCGACGTTAAAATGACCGAAAAGCAGGATCCCAATCAGTGGGTCTGGACCGGGGTGCGCGCAGGTGAGTATCACCATGATATCGGATTGCAGCCAACTTGGGGAGATCGTGAATCCAAGTTGCATCACATCGCTTGGACGTTCACTAACATGGAACACATGACCGCTATGATCGACAGAGTGTCCCAGGAGGGGATTATGCTCGAGCTAGGACCGGGCAGGCAGCCAATTGGCAATATATCCGCATACTTCTGGGAACCGGGCGGCAACAGGTTCGAGCTTAGTACGGATATGCCGATGATTCCCTCTGGGGCGAGAACGCGCTACTTCTGGAAACGTGAGGTCTTTTCTTGGGGCGGAGAATTTCCAAAGTCCTTTATCAAAGGCTCATAGCGAAAAAACAATAGCCCTCAACGCACGCCCTAACTTTTTGAAACTGCAGCTTTTGTTTTCCCCTCTAATTTTCATAGGCAACTACGTTAATTCTCATTATCTCCCTCACATGCTACTAGATGCGGCTCGCCGCTAGTTTTCATCTTAGAACACTAACACCGTATAGTTTCTTTTGGTGTGTCGCCCAATTTTAAAGCAACTATTATTAGCTACTAATTAGACAGCGTTGCTCATGTCATCGTCTCGAACGTACAAGGATCTTCATGAATTTGTTGATACGCTAGAGATGAATAACGAAGTAAAGCACGTAGTGGGCGCCGGATCGGATCTTGAGATCGGCGTCCTCACCGAGTTAATGTACGAACACGAAGGTCCGGCTCTACTCTTTGAGGATATACCAAATTATTCCAATCAATACAAGATACTTGCGAACGGCACGGCTACTTTTAGGAGAGCGCTGCTTGCTCTGGGATGGGATCCTGACACCGAAATTCGTACGGCAATGGACAAATTCATGGACATGATTACTAATATTCATGGGGTTCCTCCGAAGGTAATATCTGACGGCCCGGTCATGGAGAACGTGGTCAAGGGAGATGACGTTGACCTGAGAAAGTTCCCCGCGCCAAAGTGGCACGAATTCGACGGTGGACATTACATCGGAACGGGAGACGCAGTCATAATGCGTGATCCCGATGAAAAATCATTTGTCAATATCGGAGTCTACAGGATGATGGTTCACGATGCTAACACTGGTATGATGTGGATACAACCTAGACACCAGGGGGATATTATCCGAAGAAAATACTGGGCAAAGGGAAAGAGTTGCCCTATTGCGATATCCTTAGGGCATAGTCCTGAAATCCACCTAGCTGGCTTCTGGCCGATACCTTGGGGCATGTCAGAATACGATATGGCAGGGCATATCAAAGGAGCATCTGTCGAGGTTATTATTGACGAAATTAGCGGCCTTCCCATCCCTGCCAACTCTGAAGCGGTCTTGATAGGCGAAACAGTTCCGGAAATGAAGGATGAAGGGCCTTTTGGCGAGTTTTGGGGCTACTATGCTCACGGCGTGCAGCCCGAACCAGTGATTAAGATAAAGGCAATTTATCACAGGAGCAAGCCGATCTTCAGCGGCTATGCTCCACAAAAGCCAAATGGAGCGAATACGTACGGTTTTGGATTCCCGTATCAGTCTGGTTTTCTCCTTGCCAAGTTAAAGCGTACCGGACTCCCGGGCATTGTTGACGCGTGGGAACTTTCCAAGGTCGGCGTAACAGTAGTTAAAATCAAGCAATTGTATTACGGGCATTCTTGGCAAGTCGCGCGCGCGACGGCAGGCGTCGAACCGGATTTTGGCCGCTTCATAGTGGTGGTGGATGATGACGTGAACATCAGGGATCGCGATGAGGTTCTATGGGTGATGTCGACTCGATGCGATCCGAAAACGGACATCGAAGTATTAGACTACGGTCCTACAAATGCGCTTGACCCCAGAATTCCTCCGGACAAGCGAGCAAAGCGCGAGTACACAACCGGACGACTGATCATAAATGCCTGCCGCCCATATGAATGGCTGAACCAGTTCCCGCGTGTAGTCCGTAGTAGCGACTCGGCCCGTCAAGAGATACATGAGAAGTGGAAGAATCTTTTCGAGTAACCTGATAGTGTTACGCGGTAGCAAGTACTTGTTTTCCTTCAGGCTTTTCCTTGCTGGTGATTATGCTCGCCTTGACGGCCGCCGGTTCGGTCAATAACCAACTCCATTTTTCTTTGATCGTTTTTCTCAGCTCTTGGCTTGCGACGTTCACCTGCGGGAATGATTTCATGAACTCGAACGGTCTGCAGGCGTCGATGATTACTCTAGAGGCCGTCATTCCTCCACCCGATGCAGTCATTTTCAGGGCCGGATCAACGCGCGGATCTAGCAAGTGACTTGGTGTACGTGATACAATTTTGATCGCTTTTTCCGGATTGCATCTCGTAGACATTGCCCAGATAACATCCTGCAAGTTTGCCGGATCAACATCGTCATCAACGATGACTATGAAATTACCGAAGTCACTGACACAGCCGGCTGCAACTAGGCCCACCTGTGTTGAGTGACCATTGTACTTTTGTTCTATTGATACTACACAAAATTGTGCCCCGCTGCCCTCGTCGTGAAGGAAGACACCCTTTATTCCAGGCAAGCCGGAGTTTTCGATTCTCTTCCAAACTGAGGGATTGTTACATATTTGCGCGCCAAAATGGCCTCCAATTGGCGGCTTAAGAGGTGGGTCACCATGCATCACCGGGTTGTTTTGAAAATAGAGCGCTTTCACTCGAATCACCGGTTCCGGTGTTCTTCCACCGGCATAGTAGCCCGTATACTCGCCGAATGGTCCTTCAGTATGTGTTTCTACTTCTGGCGGGGGGATTTCTCCCTCAAAGACAATTTCTGAAGAGGCGGGGATAGGAAGGTTAGTGAGCCTGCCGCGAATAACCTTGATCTGCCTATCGGCAAGACTTGCCGCGAGATCGTACTCTGATTGCCCCCAGGGCAAATTATGCGCCGATGCAATGAAGACTGCCGGCTCAACGCCGATCGCAACCGCGACCGGACAGCTCTTGCCGGTTTTCCAGTATTTCTGCATCATTACCCTTCCATGGTGAGATGGTTGCGACATAATTCCTGTCAGATTCTTTTCATGAAGTTGCAAGCGGTACGGTCCCAAGTTGACCCAGCCCTCGTTCAAGTCCTTAGTTATTACAACGCAACCGGTGCCTATGTACCGCCCACCGTCTAGCTCATGCCATTTAGGTACGGGGAAACTGAACAAATTCACTTCATCTCCGTTCTGGACGTTTTCATAAATTGGGCTCTCGTGAACCTCAACTGTTGAAGAGATTCCCCTTTGTGGGCCAATCTTGTCCTTGAGTTTTCGTACCATTTCGAATTTGGAGATATCTGGAGGCATGCCGAGCGCAATCGCGGTCCTTCTGGTTGTGAGATATGGACTCGTCGCAACCGTATAGCTTGGCGGAAAATCTCCTCCCTTAATGCTGTCAAAAAGCGGCATTGGGCCTCTTCGTTCTTGGATAAGTTCGTCTATAGTACCAATCTCAAGGTCCCAGTTAGCGCCCGAAATTCGTTTTACTTCTCCGAGCTCATCGCATGACTGGATGAATTCTCTAAATGATGCAGGCGATCCGGACAATCAAAAATCTCCAGAAATGCCGGAAACTCCCAAATTCTATTTAAGCTTTCTATGGAGCTGAATAAGTTTGCTGCTAGATTCAAGCTAATTCATGATGAATGCCCGAGGAAACGGTTTCAGTATGTCCAATTATTCCTCGCGGTAATGAAAATGTAGCACTTTTTAGTACAGGTTTCAAAATTAGGGCATTAGGGCAGTTTCGAATTC
>JASHPO010000085.1 GCA_030038075.1 Nitrososphaerales archaeon
ATCTCGTCAAACGTCGAGAAAGGTGTTGCCGCATATCAAAGATGTTTTTGCCGCATTTCAGAGTTGGTTCAAGAAATATGGTGAGTTCACGAGAGATTTCTCAACTTCATTTCGATTGTTCAGAGCGAAGTGTCTTGTACGAAGCTTTGAAACAGCTTGTGTTTCAGCTATCTGTTCAGCTCGTTCTCCAGTTTCCTAGGAGATCGCCATCTCTGGAAAGGTTTTAATCCACTGTGCGCGAACTTCTTCTCAATGCCAGAACAATCCTGTCCCGAGTGCGGCGCGGTGCTGTTTTTCGATTCCCAGACAAAGAGATACGCCTGCAAGGGTTGCGGGGTCTATCTCACAAAGGACGAGCTCGTCAACATCAGGGACAAGTTGCACAAGGAAACAGACGAATCAAGGAAAAAGAGGGCCCAACACAGCGAGTATCTCGAGTGGTGGCTGTCCTCCAAAAAGTAATTTATTTCGTCGAAAGATTTACTTCGATAAAAACGTCCTCGGGAACGCGCAGGCGCATGAGCTGGCGCATCGTGCGGTCATCAGCGTCAAGATCGATGAGACGCCGGTGAATTCTCATCTCCCACTTGTCCCAGGTCTTCGTGCCCTCGCCGTTCGGAGATTTCATCGTGGAAATCTGAAGCTTCTTCGTGGGGAGCGGCTGCGGTCCCCTGACCTTTACTCCAGTCTTTACCGTAATGTCTTTGATCTCCTTGCAAACATCCTCCAGACCGCGGAGGTTAGTACTCGTGAGCTTTACGCGCGCAAACGTCGCCATTTAATTTCTTCTTTTACTACACGATTTGAACCGAGTATTTAGTGTTAACGTAAAATGTGCAAGCTCGAAGTCGCCTGGGGAAAAGAGTCCGAGGATTACTCATTTCCGGACCATCCGATGAACAGCTCGAGAACAATTTTATTCGCGAAATCATTGAAGCGACTCGAAGATGTCACGATAGTAGAGCCGATCGCTGCAAGAGAGGAAGATCTGTTATTATTCCATACAAAGAGGTACGTCGATTTCGTAAAAAAAGCCTCGAAAATGGGAACGAGGTACTTGGATTACGGCGACACGCCGGCATTTCCGGGAGTTTACGAAGCAGCATTGTACACAGTGGGAACAACTCTCTACGGGTTAGATCGAATTCTCGAAAACAAAGTCGATCACTTCTTCAACCCGATCGGCGGGCTCCACCACGCGAGAAGGGACGGTGCGGGTGGCTTTTGCGTCTTCAACGACGCCGCGGTAGCGATCTCAAAGTGCCTTGAAGAATATGACAGAGTCGCATACATCGACATCGACGCCCACCATGGCGACGGCGTCTTTTACGGATTCGAAGAAGACGAGCGCGTGATAATCGGGGACGTTCACGAAGACGGCAGATTCCTGTATCCCGGAACAGGTAATTCAAACGAGACAGGCAGGGGCAGAGCTCTAGGAACGAAAATGAACGTCCCGCTCGCTCCCGGATCAAAAGACGTGGAATTCGTTCGAGCTTTTGACTCGATACTTACCTTTACAGAAAGTTTCAACCCCGAGTTCATATTCCTCCAGTGCGGCGCCGACGGGCTAAAAGACGACCCAATAACGCATCTGGAATATTCCCGAGCGCACACTTACGCCGCGAAAAAATTGCACATGCTATCGCACAAAAAATGCGGGGGAAGGCTACTCGCGATGGGCGGCGGGGGATACAATCCGGTCAATGTAGAAAAAGCCTGGATCGCCGTGACAGAGGAATTGTCCTAAGCTTTGGCGACGACCTTTTCTTTCTCGGCGATTCCCTTTTCGGTAATGTCTCGTACGACGCCCGCAGCTATCGTGGTTCCCATGTCTCTCAAGGCGAAACGCCCGAGCTCCGGGAATTCTTTGAATGTCTCTATGCACAAGGGCCTAAGAGGTTTTATGATCACGATTGCGGAATCCCCGGTCTTTATCGACTTTGGTTTTTCCTCGGTGGGCTGTCCCGTTCGCGGATCCAGTTTTGCCTCGATCTCGCTAATAGTGGCCGCAACCTGTGAAGTGTGCGCGTGCAGGACCGGCGTGTAACCTGCGGCGATTGCAGTGGGATGATGGACGACGATTATCTGCGCCCTGAAAGCTTTTGCGATGGAAGGCGGATTCGAAACAGGTCCGAGTACCGAACCGCGTTTTATTTCGCCTTTGCCGATTCCTCTCAGGTTGACTCCGATATTGTCTCCGCAGATAGCTTCCTGCATCTGCACGTGATGAGATTCTATCGTCTTCACTTCTGCTGTCAGACCCTCGGGCATCACTATCACACTGTCGCCGACCTTCATCTTTCCGGTCTCTATTCTTCCGACCGGAACTGTCCCGACTCCCGTTATTGAGTACACGTCCTGCAGCGGCATTCTGAGCGGCTTGTCAATAGGTTTGCCCGGTGGCTCAAATTCATCAATCGCTTCCTTTAAGGTAGGACCCTTGTACCAGGGCATGTTTGGGCTCTTTTTGACCAGGTTGTCTCCCAACCAGCCAGAAACGGGGATGAACCTGATCTTATCGATCTTGAAGCCCACGGTCTTCAGGAGTTTTTCCATTTCGGCCTTTACCTCGGTGTACCTGGACTCTTTGAAACCGATGATGGGGTCATCCATCTTGTTGATGCATACAACAACCTGGTTCACGCCTAGCGTCTTTAACAGGAAAGCGTGCTCTCTCGTTTGACCTCCAGGACCGATTCCTACCTCGGTCTCTCCCGGCTTGCCTGAGACTAGAATTACCGCACAGTCAGCTTCAGAAGCACCAGTGATCATATTTTTGATAAAGTCGCGGTGACCGGGGGCGTCGATCAGCGTGAAGAAATACTTTGGAGTTTCGAATTTTTGGAACGCGAGATCGATAGTTACTCCTCTTTCTCTCTCATCTTTTAGAGAATCCATGACCCAGGCATACTTGAAAGTGTCTCCCTTTCCGGTCTTTTCGGACTCCTTTGCAAATTCGTCTATAGTCCTTTGATCTACGGCCCCCATGTCAAATAGGAAGTGACCCATCGTGGTAGATTTTCCGTGGTCGACGTGTCCCGTAACGATCAGATTCAAGTGGGGCTTTTCTGCCAAATTATAAATTACACCTAAAGTAAGGGCGAAGTTTCGCTTTAGGCTTTTTAAACGTTGTGTGTTTTCCTCAAACATTTAGGGCTAGCGAGACGACATCGCGATTCTCTCTTGCTCATTCTTCTTTTTTATCGAAAAACTGTTGGTGTCGTTTTTCGCTGCCAAGATTATTTCTTCAGCGAGAATTTCCTCGACGTTCTTGGAGGATGAAAACGCCGCTTCCCTGAGTCCTTCGGAGATAAAACGAAGAGCGAGATCAATTCTCCTCGAAGGAGCAATGTCTACCGCCACATGGTAAACGACCCCGCCGTACGCAATTCTCGTAGTATCTTCGTTTGGCGCAGCGTTCTCGACTGCCCTAACCACAACTTCGATCGGGTTTTGACCCGTCTTTAGAGAGATAATATCAAGGGTGGAGGCGACTATCTTGAGCGCTCTTTGCTTCTTCCCGCCCATTCGCCCTGCGTTTTTTGAGTATTTCTTCCCGAAATGCATGATGTTATTCGCGAGTCGCTCGACGATGTTTACCTCGAGCTTTCCGAATTTCTTGTGCTCGTGGCGGCCCATGGAAGTGACAGCAATCGACGGTTTGAGCGAAATTGCCCTCTCTAGTCCCTGATCGTGTACTTTGATTCCCTGGACGTCCCACTTTTCAAACAACAATAATTTTGGATCCGGCAAATGGACTACCTTCGAGGCTTTTCTTTTCTTCCATAAACAAGTTCGTTCAGAGAAACATCGTTGACCTTGTAAACCTCGTAACGAACTCCTGGAATGTCTCCCATAGCGCCACCCGTAGACCCTCCAATTCCCTGCACGCCAACCTCGTCATGTTCGTCTATGAAGTTTAGAGCGCCGTCACCAGGCAAAAAGGCCGTGACCTGTTTTCCATTTTTCACGAGTTGAATTCTCACACATTTCCTAATTGCAGAGTTCGGCTGCTTTGATTCAACCCCTATCTTCTCCAATACAATCCCTCTCGCTTGAGGCGAGCCTTCTAGTGGATCAGCTTTCTTATCAAGCATGAGCATCCTTCGTTTGTAATATTTGTCAGACCAGCGCAAACGCTGTCGCTTCTGAGCTTGCTTTCTTGCCGCAAACTCTCCATTCGGTGACTTGCTCAAAGTAAAAATCAGTCCTCCAGAATCTTATAAAAATGTACCGACGTTCGAACCCAAACTTTACTGAGCTGTAACAATGCGAATTGATTCAACCGAGAAGTGCCTTCTAGCCAAGAGTCTTGCTTTGTCCGCGTTTCGACCTCCCTTTCCGAGTATGGCACCCTTCTTTTTTTCATCGACAACAACAGTGAAGATTATTGCGCCATCAGGCCGCTCTAACATTCTGATTTCAGACACGAGCTGGGGACTCAAGGAATTCATGACGAATTGCTTTGGGTCATCAGACCACTCCACAAGCTCTATCTGTTTCCCAACAACCTTCTGAACTTTTTTGATCGTCTCACCAGACTTGCCGATGGCTAGCCCCATCTCACCTTTGTTTATTACGAATATTACCCGCTCGGCCTTGGAATCGATAACGCAGTCTCTCGCCGTGGCTCCAGAAATATTCTGAAACAATCCCATAAGTCCAAATTCTTCAGCCGTCAGTTTGATTCTCTCGGTCAAGTGGTTAAAGCACGCGTCTGAAGGTTTTTCTTTTGTTTAGCTGCGCTTGAGGCGCTAGACGTCTTTGTCTTCATCTTTTGACTTCTTGCGTTTTGATTTAGGTTTCTCAGATTTGGGTTCTGTCTCTTCTTCTTTCGCGACTTTCTTCTTCAGCGTCCGCTTCGAGGATTTTCCTGAAATCGCTTGCTCCTTTTTGCTTGGCTCTTGTGTTCTTTCTTTTTCTTCAGAGGATATAACGACCTGCGAATATGAGATGTAATCCGACGAATTGGAAAATCCGCGGAGATCCGCGTCGCCCGCTGACTTTACCGCTATAACGGATACACGAAAGGGAATTCCGCATGCATGTCCTAACTCCACTGGATTGCCGTTGAACTTCACAGCGGGCACCGAGAGCGTCTTGCATTCATCGAGTATTTGCTGTGGAACGTTTGCTGAAGCAGACCAAACTAACAGCTTCGAACCTTTTACGCCACCTAAAATCTCGCGTCTTCCTACAACGTACTTGCCAGTCTTCGCGGCAACCTTCAGCTGCTTTTCCAGTTCCCTCTCTTCGGGCATCTCGCTTACACACCACGCATGAACACGTCAATCATTCCAGTACCGACAGGTATGGGCAGACCAACGATCACGTTTTCAGTAACTCCTCGTAGCTCTTCGGTCTCTCCGCGAACCGCTGCCTCAGCCAGAGTGGGTACAGTGATTTCGAAAGCCGCCCTAGCTAAAACGCTTGTTTTTGTCCCTGCAACTCCGTGCCTTCCGATCTGCTGCAAAAAGCCCTTGCTTGTCATCAAGTCTGCGACCAAGTAAATATGACGAATGTCCACCTCGAGTCCTTGCTCTTCGAGCGTTCCAATGATTTCCTTAACTAGAGCAGCGCGCGCAGCTTCTATTCCCAGAACTTGGTAAATTTCGAAGATATTGTTCGTAGTGGTCCTTGCTTTATCGACTCCTTCGATTTGCCTGACTTTTTGTAGGTTTGAGCCGGATGTCTGAATTTTCCACTCGTCCCCTTCCTTAACCACAGTAACCCGGTCGATTCCAGGAATACCTTTCACCTTCTGGTTGAGTATCTTATTCTTATGAATATGAAGTGATGCGTAATCCACGTCTATCTTGATTGTTATCATGTTCCTCTTCTCGTCAACGCTTACTTCTCTTTTCGGGGACTCGATTGCTGAAACTATGTCTTTTAGAGCACACTGCCTTTCGGCTAGTTTATCTTTTGCCACGAAGAGATAGATTTCTCCCGAGGGTTCGACTTCCGCTTTGTCCACAAGGCTGACCACCTTTGTGAATCTGATCAGGTTTGCGATTTTGATTGCCTTCTCGTTAGATTTTTTCGAGTCCTCGTCCAAAAACACATCCATGGACGGGGTCGCAGGCTGTTTCCTAGCATCTACTAGTTCGATTAGCCTTGGGAGACCAAGAGTGACGTCTCGCTCTTTCACCCCTGCAAAGTGGAAAGTTCTGAGCGTCATTTGCGTGCCAGGTTCCCCAATTGACTGCGCGGCGACGATGCCGGATGCTTCGCCTGGCTCGACCGTGCCTTTCTTGACAAGTTCTACGACGCGTTCACAAACTTTTTCGACTGATTTGGGATCGAGCTTTGAATTTTTGAGAGCGTCATGCAGGTCTCTCCTCAGTTTCGGGTTCAGTCGCTCTGAATATTTCTCTACAGTTTTGTCGATAGTGCTCTCGGCGGCAGCTCTCGACGAATCCGAGCTAAGTGCAACGGTATCGACCAGTCGTTCCAGATTCACGGCTCGACCATGATCGCTCTTTGCAGGATCGATGCCGTCTTCTCCGTACTTGAATTGAATAACGTTTCCGTTCGGATCTCTCACAGTTAGGTCGTACTCCACCTTTAGGTGTTCAAGTGCGTTTACAAGCCTTCTCTGCATGTATCCACTCTGCTGAGTCCTAACTGCCGTATCGACTAGCCCTTCTCTTCCTCCCATTGCGTGGAAGAAAAACTCGATGGGATTTAGCCCGTCTCTGTAATTGGATCTCACAAATCCTCTCGCGTCGGGACTAGGATCGTTCTGGGAAAAGTGTGGCAACGCTCTGCTAAGATAGCCCTTTTCAATTCTCTTTCCTCGAACTGACTGTTGTCCAAGCGCCGCTGTCATCTGACCGAGATTCAAGGTAGAGCCTCTTGCTCCAGTTCTCGCCATGATTATGCCAGCGTTCTGAGGAGAGAAAGACTTGTCCGCTATCCTCCCCGCCTTTTCTCTCGCTCTAGATAGCTCGTTCGCGACGTAGAATTCGAGAGCATCCTCCGGCGACATTCCTCTAGTCTCCGGAAGTGTACCATTCTTGTACTGCGAGTTCAGATCTTTGACCTTCGCGTAGGATTCATCCAAAGTTTCGGATATCTTCGAACGAACTTCTTGTGGCAGCTCAAGCTCATCAAAGCCGTAGCTGAATCCAGATCTAGTTATGAACGCCTTTAGGACTCTCAGGATGGAATTCAAGAAATTCCTCGCCTCATCAGTACCGTAGTCTTTGGCAATCCGATGCAAAATTGAATCTGATTCCTCTGCTCCAATGGCAGCACGATCTATCACGCCACTGAGAAGTGTTCCGTTTTTGATGACGACGTCCTTGCCCGCTCCTCTGGAGCTCTTCTCCCACTTTGACACAAGAACGTAGTTGAAGTCACTTGGTAGGAAGAGCGAGAAGAGCTGCCTACCCGTGTAGAGAGGCTGCGGATCAGTCTTCTCTGGTTTCGGAAGCTCCTTGCCTGGTGGGAAACCTCCAGCCATTGCTAGATTGGTGAATTCTTCTTTTGATAGGTAAACACCTTCCTTAGTCAGCAGATAAGCGGCAGTGAGAAAATCTCTGATGCCGCCTATTATTGGACCGCCGTACCTAGGAGAAAGTATTTGGTCTTGTACGCGCATTAGGGTAAGCGCCTCTGACCTTGCCTCCTCGCTCTGTGGCACGTGCAGGTTCATCTCGTCGCCATCGAAATCCGAGTTGTAAGGTGGACAAACCGCCGGGTGAAGCCTGAACGTCCGGTATGGAAGGACTTTGACGTAGTGAGCCATCACGGACATCCTGTGAAGAGATGGCTGCCGGTTGAAAATTACGATGTCACCGTCGGCGAGATGTCTTTCGACAATGAATCCCGGCGAGAGAGAATCGGCGTGCATCTGTAGGTCGGTTACATAGTCCAGTCTGATTTTGATTCCGTCTGGTCTTATGATGTAGTTCGCGCCAGGATGCTTGAACGGCCCATTTAGTATCAACTTCTTGAGGAATTCGAGGTTCCAAGGAGATGCCTTTTCCGGAATCGTTAGCTTCTTGGCGACCTCGAATGGTATTCCTACTTCGGAAATGTCCAAGGAAGGATCTGGTGAGATTACTGTCCGGCTCGAAAAGTCAACACGCTTGCCGGAAAGACTCCCTCTGAATCGCCCCTCTTTCCCTTTGAGCCTCTGGCTAATTGTCTTCAGTGGGCGTCCGCTCCTGTGATGAGCCTGCGGAATTCCGGAAACTTCGTTATCAAAGTACGTAGTCACATGATACTGGAGCAGATCGACAAGGTCCTGAACTATCAAAGGAGGAGTTCCGGACTCTTTACTCTCCCTTACTCTTTGATTAACTCGCAGAATGTCAACAATTTTGTGAGTAAGGTCATCTTCTGATCGAATTCCTGATTCCAGTGTGATAGACGGTCTGACAGCAACAGGAGGGACGGGAAGGACTTGAAGTATCAACCATTCGGGCCTTGCGCTGGTAGGATCGTAGCCTAAAAGTTTCAAATCGTCGGCCGTGATCCTTTCGAGCCTTTCTCTAATAGCGACCGGTAGTAATCTAGTCGCGCCGCCGCTCTCAGTGATCTCATGGAACACTGTTGGCTTTGTGAATTCAATCTCGTACTGGCCCTTGCCGCAGAAGAAACATTGTTTTGCCTTCTTGACCTTGAGCAGTATCTCGCGCGAAATGATTTCGACTAGCATGGGTGACGACGAGGCCCTTTCATCCAACCTCTTGCGGTACTCTGCTATGTCTTCTTCTGAAAGCAGTAATCTACCACACGCTCTGCAAGTGGAAATTAGGAGTTTGTGAACTTCGTCCACGAACGCGATGTGTATGACGGGTTCTGCAAGTTCGACGTGACCGAAGTGCCCTGGACATTTCGGCGCGGTATTTCCACATGAAGCACATTTTTGTCCCGGCTCTAGAGTGCCGAGCCTATTGTCCATCAGACCTCCCTGAACTGGCATTCCATCTTCGTCGTAAGTTTCGGGCGCGGTTATTTCCGCGACGCTATATTTCCTGATCTCGCCCGGAGAAAGGAATGCGAACCTTATTCCGCCAACAGCCTTGATTGATTCTTCTAGCGACATGTCAAAGCACTCCTAAACCTTATCCTTGAGCTGTAGCCTGGGAGCTATGTTGAGGCTCATCATCTCTTGGAGAAGTAACTTGAACGCGTATGCTATTACCACAGTCGATATTCTAGCAGCGTCACCGTCCACTCTGCAAACGTACTTCCGTTGCTTTGCATCAAAGTATGCGATCAGTCCGCACTTTTCGCAAACGTGCACCTCTGTTTTGTCGGCTTCGTCTAGCAGACGGTCCTTGAGAACCATGGAAGCGCCATACGCAATCAA